>JAJBVW010000098.1:1379-5575 GCA_020866945.1 Oscillospiraceae bacterium | reverse complement strand
CGCTGTGGTGATCTCCATATCCGCCGTGTCCGCCGTCACCGTGACAGGGGCGGCCCCGTTGGTGGGGATGCCCTGGTTGATGGTCAGGATATTGGCCCCGGTGTCCGCGAAAAGGCCCAGCACCTCGCTGAGTACCCCCATCTGATGGCGGAGCATAATCTGAAAGGTGACAATGCGGCCCGCCCCCACGCTCTGGAAGGGCATTACCGCGTTTTTGTATTTGTAATAGGCGGAACGGGATATGCCCACCCGCTCGGCGGCCTCCGCCACCGTCTGGGCCTGGCCGGTGTCCAGCAGCTCCCTGGCCTGGGTCACTCGTATGAATACCTCCGGCAATGCGTCCCCGCTCACCAGGTAATATCTGGTTCGCTCCATCTCTGACACAAGATGTCCCCCTTACAAAGTCATTTGTCCGTGCGTGGTGAATCTTACCACGTTTGGCCCCAGGATGCAAGTGTTTTTTTCACCGCCCCTGTATTTTATTCGGGTTTTCCATTTTTTGACAGCTCGCTTTTCTTCCCTATTGCAATTCTGCCCGCGATAAAATATAATACTATCAACATATTTATTATGATATATAATACATTCCATATGAGCTTTTCAAGGAAGGAGCAATACGTAAATGAGAACGAATTATCAATCCCTGTATAACGCCAAGAAGGGTACGGTGCAGGACTGCCTGGACGTGATTCAGTCCGGGGACGTGGTGGCCTTCGCCGCCGCCTGCAACGCCCCGGTGGAGATGCTGAACAATATGCACACCATCGCGAACCGGGTCACGGGGGTGAAGTGTATTAAGGGCCACGAGGGCATCTACCCCTTTGTCACCATGGACGGGATGGACGGCCACATCAACACCGGCTCCTTCTTCTTTGGCCGGGATCTTTCCAACGGCATGAAAAACGGCAACACCAGCTTCATCCCGGCGGATATGTGCGACTACTCCACCTTCACCAGCGGCCACTTCCCCTGCAACGTGTTCGCCGCCGCCGCCACCCCTATGGACGAAAACGGCAATATGCAGGTGGGCCTTTGCATGATGTACGAGGACGCGGCCTACGCCAGCGCGGACAAGATTATCCTGGAGATAAACCCCAATCTGCCCCGCGTCCGCGGCGGGCTGGAAATCAATATCAACGACGTGACCTGTCTTTTGGAGGCAGATTACCCCATCAACGTCGTGCCGGACACAGACCCCAGTCCGGAGGAGATTCTGGTCGCGAAAAACGTCCGCTCCCTGGTGAAGGACGGGGACTGCATCCAGCTCGGCATCGGCTCCCTGCCAAATGCCATCGCCAATGAGATGATGGATCTCAAGGATCTGGGCCTGCACACGGAAATGGCCACCAGCACCATGGGCAAGCTGATTCGGGCCGGAGTTATCACCGGGGCCAGGAAGAACTTCAAGCAGGGCCAGCACCTGTTCATCTTCGCCGGCGGCACCCCGGAGCTGTATCAGACTCTGAGCGAAAATTCGTCCTGCCGCATCGTCCCCGCCGTATACGGGGCCGACCCTGCCATCATCATGAAAAACGACAACATGGTCTCCATCAACACCTGCATCGAGATGGATCTGACCGGCCAGATATGCTCGGAGAGCATCGGCCCCAGAGTCATTTCTGGCTCCGGCGGCGCGTTCGACTACGTCTACGGCGCGCTCCATGCCCGGGGCGGCCGGAGCATCATGGCCTTCACCTCCAAGACGAAAAAGGGCGTGTCCAAAATCGTGGATATGCTCGCCCCCGGCGCGGGCGTCACCATCCCGCGCAACTACGCGGACTACATTGTCACGGAATACGGCATAGCCCCTCTCCGTGGCCGCTCTCTGGAGGAGCGCGCCCGTTCCCTTATCGCCATCGCCCACCCCGACTGCCGGGATGAGCTGACGTATAAGGCTAAAAAGCTATACTACATCTAATCCGCAGGGTGCGTCAGGACGCCCCTTTATCCCAGGAATATCTGCACCTGATAGCTCCAGCGCAGGACAGCGGTGATGACGACCTGCTCCACGGTAAAAGAAGGTGCCGCGCGGTATTCCGCTTCGGCCATGCGGCGCAGACGCTTTTCCGTATCGGCCCGCTCCTCCTCGGTGCAGGCGGCGCAGAGGTAATCCCCCGCCGGCAATGTTTTCAGCCCCTCTGCCTCTCCGTGACGGGTACACACTGCGAACAGGCGGGAAACGCCATTTTCCGTATAGACCCCGGCCACATCCTCAAAAGCAAATTCCTCCCGCCGGTCGGAGCCGAGCTGCGCATAGAAATGCCGCTGATAGCTCCAGAGGTTTTCCAGCGTCGGCTGCTCCAGCTTGTCCGACAGGAGTATGACCCGCTCCGGCAGACGCCGGACGGCAGCCTCATCCCCCTGCTCTCCGGCCAGCAGCTTCGTCTCATAGTCCCGCCGGGCCAGTTGAATTTTCGCCTTGCTGTATTCCAGCGAGGCGATTTTTTCATCCGCCCGCCGCTCCGCCTCCTCCAAGAAGGCTATGATTTGTTCCAGGCTCTCATACGCCAGCACCCGGCGTATCTCCCGCAGTGGCAGATCCATCTGCTGCAACGCCCGGACGGTTTTCAGGCGAACAACGTCCTGCTCCGTATAATAGCGATAGCCCGTCCATTCATCCCGGCGGCTGGGCCGCACCAGTCCCACGCGGTCATAATGGCGCAGTGTCTCGCTGGTAACGCCCGCCAGCTTCGCGGCCTCGCCAACTGTATAAAGCTCCTTCATTTTCCCTCTTGACCTTTTTGTTACACAAAGGATTATGATGCCATCATATCACAGGGCGGCAGAAAAAAGCAACGCCCGGAAAAGACATTCAAGGAGGAAAAAACACCATGAAAAAAATCATCCCGTTCATCCTTTGCCTTGCCGCGATTTTTACCCTTACCGGCTGCGCCGAGCAGGAGGAAACCGTTTTCCACACGCTGCAAAGCTACACCGCCGAGGGCGATGCGGTCACGGAAATATCCATTGACGTACGAGACCGCTCGGTGCAGGTATCTCCCTCTCAGGACGGACAGGTGCATATCAGCTACTATGTGAGCGACCAGGAGTATTACGACATTGACCTGTCGGAGGACGGCTGCCTCACCATGACCTCCGCCAGCGACAAGAGCTGGACGGACTACATTGGAACCAAGACGGACGCCAGCTACCGCCTCATACGCCTCCAGGTGCCGGACGGTCTGGAAGCCCTGACCGTCGCCACAACCAACGAGAACATCACGCTCACCTCCCTGACCGTGGCCGGGAGCGCCACACTGACCGCCAACGGCGGCGACATTCTGCTGGACACACTGGACGCTGTCCATGTGACGCTAAATGCCAAAAACGGCAGCATTTCCGGCTCTCTGGCCGGAACATATGAGGAGTACGCCATCGCCTGCTCCATCAAGAAAGGGGACAGCAACCTCCCCG
Organism: Oscillospiraceae bacterium; assembly: GCA_020866945.1. Taxonomy (GTDB): domain Bacteria; phylum Bacillota; class Clostridia; order Oscillospirales; family Oscillospiraceae; genus CAJOIG01. The sequence continues at coordinate 2,161 of JAJBVW010000098.1, read as the reverse complement.
CCGAAAAGGAAGGCCAAAGCCGCACCCTGACCGTCAACGGGAACAACGGGGATATAGACATAGCCTTCGCCGGATGATAAGAAGCGGGACTGTATCGCAACGTGATACAGTCCCTTTTTTCTTTACCTCCAAGACCCCTCTACAGGATGCCACTTTCCGTCAGGGTGCCGCCGGTGCCGGGGCGGAGAGATTTGAATTTTTCCATGTCCAGCATAGCGCATACCCTCCTGATATATAAAAGGAGGCGGAACACTGTCCGCCTCTTTGCAAATCTTTATAATAGTATATCACGTCTGACCCGCTTCGTCAATCCCCTGCATATTTTCCAGCCTCGCTATGCTCTCATCCAAAATCGCAAGCGTTTCCTCCTGCGAGTACACAAGCGGACTGCCGGGGAGGGACTGAAAAAAGGTCTGAAACGCCTGACAGATGGATTTTTCGGAAAGGTGTACATCACAGGCATAGGCCCCGTAAATAAACGCCTCTGTGGTGGCGAAATGCAGTTCCATATTGGAATCAATGTAAATGGATATGTAGTCCGGCAGCCTCAGATAGGAAGGACGGGCGATCAGACCGATGATCGAACCATCCGCGATTTCACTTCGCAGCTGCGTCAGGAAAAAGAGCCTGTCCTCCACGCCGAACGGCGGGATATATTTCCGCGGCAGCTCAATCATGACCCCTGTCTCAACAAAATCGCGCAGGCCTTCTTCGGTGAATATCGTGTAATAGTTCTCCCGGATGCTTCGCAGAAAAGCAGCGCGCTTTGCCGTAAGCTCAAA
>JAJBVW010000098.1:519-1369 GCA_020866945.1 Oscillospiraceae bacterium | reverse complement strand
ATTGCAGATATTTTCCAATCATCTCCGGGGCAAAGTAACGGCCGAAGCAGGGCTGGAGCATCATAAACTGCAGTCCGTTCGGATTTGCGGTGTCATTGTATCTTTGCAGCGCATCGAATACATTTGCCTCCGCGAAAACCAGCAAATCGCAATGGGTCAGCAGGTTCTGAAAGTACTGGGAAAAATGACTGATCAGGTGACTGTCGCGTTGAAGCTGTGCGGTTGCATGATCCGGCGAGATCTGGAGCAGATAATGGGGCGTCACGATGTAATAGTTCAGCGGATTCGTGATGCCGGGGCGTTCATAAAAATAATACGGGGAGTAAGCGTTTCTGGAGATCAGGCTCAGAGGGATGATCTGGTGAAGCTGCTGAATCTTCTGCGAACAGTCATTACTGACGGCGGGAAAGCAGAACAGCTGATCTACTTTAAAGTCTGCACCGTTCATCCAAAGCTCTGTGAGAACTTTTGTCGGATCCAGGTCGTCAGGTAAATACATCTGAAATTTAGCCCCGGGGTTGTTTATGGCTTCATAGGCCAGGACAGCCCTTATCGCATTTTCGACGGCGTATTCGCCGTTAAAAAGCTGAGAATCTTCTCCGGGAGACGGGAGAGCATAATTTTGCAAGGGGGGATAACATTATGAAATGATATATTCGATAAACGATTCAGCAGTTGGCATATAGCATGGCGTTCGTTCCAGGTGTCTTCTCCCTGAAAAAGGATGTCGTATAGCTGGAAAAAGTGCTGGCGCTCTTCGATAGACAGTTGAAAATAGTCTGCCAGCGCGTGGACGACCTTGACAGGAAGGAGGCTTTCGTCTGTCAGCGCCTTGTGAATGGAGGTTCGC
>JAJBVW010000098.1:0-509 GCA_020866945.1 Oscillospiraceae bacterium | reverse complement strand
TTATCAGGTAGAAACTGAACTTTGACATAGACATTTTACTACCATAGCACTAAAATATTTGCATTATAATAAAACTCGCAAAACCTTAACTTAATGCACATAAATCGATGATTTCATCTATCATAATAATTAATTCGTCTTTCGTAATATTATACAGCAATACTGTAATATTATACAATAAAAATGAAGAAATGGAAAATGAATGATGTGACAAACTTTTGCAAAAAATTGTCACGGTTTTTGTCACACGTTGAAAGCGGCGTCCCACTATTGTAAAATAGCATTAAATGACTATGAGATGAAGGACACTGTACCCAATGAAAAAGCAAATTCCCTCCCGCGAACCCGCTGCCGACCGGCATTTTCTGCTGGCGCTGCGAGGCATTTTTGTGTTGTCCTTCTGTCTCGTGGGGCTGTATTACGAGCTGGCGGCAGCTGTGGTCAGCGCTTTGCTGCTGGCGTTGCTGCTGTGGAAGGGCAGGAAAAAGAATAAACTGGCGATTCACATA
>JAJBVW010000166.1 GCA_020866945.1 Oscillospiraceae bacterium | reverse complement strand
GCTCTACTGCCTTTGTGAAGTCTGCTATGGTTTTATCTGCATCACCATGTTCAATGCCGTCCCTCACGCAATGCTGAATATGACCTTCCAGGACAACCTTCCCGCAACCATGCAGGGCGGATTTCGCCGCATTGATTTGCGCCAGAATATCCTCACAGGGAACATCCTCATCTACCATACGGTCAATCGCCTGCACCTGCCCGATGATTTTCTTTAATCTGCGATGCAGATTCTCCGCATCCATACACTGTCTCATTCTGCATTCCTCCAATACAGTAAGGGGTATATGTATATTATAATCATCCTCGGCAGGGTTGTCAATATGCTCTGTTTTCCGGTCAGGTCATTATGGAAGATTATCAGGGGTTTTCGGGTACGGCCTAACGAGCCTTTTGTATTTGCTTTTCTCTTTGCACCGCGTGTTAAGATGATGCAGAAAAAAGGCGGGGTGCAGTCTGCACCTCGCCTTTGCAGTCTTTCTATGTTTTTCCTTTTATTCTGTCGTATCCTCCGTCTCCGCGGCAGCGGCGGCGGCTTCGGCAAAGATGGTGGACAGGCTGAAGCTGTCAAAGCCGTCGGCCCACTCGGCCTCGGCGCTGGCAATCCAGCCGTCGTCCCCGTTAATCAGGTCAGAATAGTTCTGCCAGGCGGCGTAATACCGCAGGGTATACATGGTGCCGGTGCTGGAATCATAGTAGACGCCCGCGTCCGGGTCGATGGGCACGCTCATGACAATCACGTCGGCCCCGTCGATGGATACCACGGTGTACTCATATTCGCCCAGCTCCAGCGCGGCCTGATATATCTCGTCGTCCGTGTCGCCCTCATAGATGCACCAGCCGCCTTCATAGGGATCCAGATCCGCGTTTTCGTTATACTGGCTGTAAAGCTCGTCAAACGCGGCATCCACGTCCTCTGCCGCGTCCAAAGCGGCAAGGATAGCGTCCACTGTCCCGCTCTCAGCAGATGCCTCCTCCGTGGCGGCATCCTCCGCAGCCTCAGTCTCCTCGGCCTCTTCCGCGTCCTCTGTGGTTTCCTCAGTCTCCTCCGTATCCTCGGTGGTTTCCTCGGTTTCTTCAGCTTCTTCCTCGGTATAGATGTATATCTGCTTTATTTGGACATACTGCGTCCAGGTGCCGTCCTCGTCTCCGGCGGCGTAGGCCATCACGTCCTCGTCGGACAGGTCGCTGCCAAACTCGCCATACAGGGTATCGAAGCCGTCATAGGCGTACATGGCGTCCACCTCGTTGAACCAGTTCCATAGCTCCTCGGTGCAGTACATACTGTCAAGATAGTCATAGAAGGCGTCCTCGTCTCCGTCAAAGTTTTCCTCAATGACCTGCTCCCGGAGCGCCTCGATGCTGTCCAGCGCGTCTTTGCCGAGGGTCACGCCCTCTGCCGCCAGATGGTCATAGACGATGTGGTACTGCTCCAGGACGGTGATGGCGTTTTGCAGCACCACCGCGCCATAGGTATAGTAGTTGCCGTCGGAATCCGTGAACAGGGAGCAGACGTCCGACCAGCTTGTGATCTCCGAGCCTTCCTGATATTCCACATAGGCGGTGTAATACATGATTTCATAAAACAGCTCCTGCCAGGTGACGCCAGTGCCGTCCACATAGAATATGACCGTATCCGGGTCATAGTAGTTGTAGGCCGCCTCAAAATCCAGGCTCTCCGTGGTGGTCGCTGTGGTATCGGTCGTGTCGGTATATGCCTCCACCGTGGTGGTGCTGCACCCGGACAGGGCCATGACCAGCGCGAGGGCCGCCGCGAGGACGGCAATCAGTCTCTTGTTGCGTATCATTGCTTCTTCTCCTTATGATGGGTTTCACGGGAGGGCAAGGCCCAGACCCGCTTCCTCCGCAAATTGGCTTTATTATAATACTTTTATCTTCCGCGTATATTGATAATTTGTGAATTATTCGCCTTTGGCCGCTTTGTATTCGCCCACAAAGGCCCTGGCCTCCTCCAAAATCCGGCGGCTGGATTTCAGCTTCAGGCTGACGGCGGGCTTATTTCCCGCCTCCACCTTGATGCGGCCCTTCCATTCCGGCCGGCTGTAAAGGGCGCTGACCCGCTCAAAGTCAAATTGGGCAAAGGCAAAGCGCACCGCGCCGCCCTTTTGGGATATGTCCGATATGCCCGCAGCCGTTGCCTCGCCGCGCAGAAGCGCCACCTGTATCAGTGCGTTCACCGCCGGGGGCGGGTCTCCGAAGCGGTCGCACAGCTCGTCGGTGATGTCGTCCGCCTCCGCCTCCGTGCGGATAAGGGCGATGCGCCGGTATATGTCTACCCGCTGTGCAGCACTTTTTATGTAAGATTCCGGGATGTTGGCGTTCACGGCCAAATCCGCGGCGCAGTCCGCCCGGGTGGGGACAGGCTCTCCCTTTTCCTCCAGCACCGCCTCCTCCAGCAGCTTTAAATACATATCATAGCCCACGTCGATCATATGGCCGGACTGCTCCGCGCCCAGAACGTTGCCTGCGCCACGAATCTCCAAATCCCGCATGGCGATGCGGAAGCCTGAGTTAAATTCCGCAAATTCCCGGATGGCTTCCAGCCTCTTTTCCGCAACCTCCGTGAGAATCTTGTCCTTCCGATAGGTCAGGTAGGCGCTGGCCCTTCGGGCAGAACGGCCCACACGGCCCCGAATCTGATGGAGCTGGGCAAGGCCCATTTTGTCCGCGTCCTCGATGATAAGGGTGTTCACGTTGGGAATGTCGATGCCCATCTCAATGATGGTAGTGCACACCAGCACCTGCGTCTGGCCCTGTATGACCTTATCCATAGCGGCGGACAGCTCCGCCTCGTCCATACGGCCATGGGCTACATCTATGGATATATCCGGCAGAAGCTCCAATATTTTTGCGGCAGTGCGGGTGATACTGTCCACCCGATTGTGGAGGTAATAGACCTGGCCGCCTCTTGCAATCTCCCGACGGATGGCGTCGCACAAAACGCCCCAGTCGTGCTCCATCACATAGGTCTGCACCGGCAGCCGGTCATGGGGCGGCTCCTCCAGGGTGGACATATCCCGCAGACCGGACAGTGCCATATTCAGTGTGCGGGGGATAGGCGTAGCGGACAGCGTCAGCACGTCCACCTGCTTTGCCATTTCTTTAATATGCTCCTTGTGGCTGACGCCAAAGCGCTGCTCCTCATCCACCACCAGAAGCCCCAGCTTTTTGAACTTCACATCCTTCTGCAAAAGCCTGTGCGTGCCGATGACGATGTCGCAGGCGCCGCTCTCCATCTCCTGCAGCGTCGTTTTGAGCTGGGCGGCGGTTGTAAAGCGGGACAATACGCCAATTTTTACGGGGAACCCGAAAAACCGGCTGACTGCCGTCTGATAATGCTGCTGGGCCAGCACGGTGGTGGGCACCAATATGGCCGCCTGATAACCGTCCAGGACACATTTCATCACCGCCCGGAGGGCCACCTCCGTCTTGCCGTAGCCCACATCTCCGCAAAGGAGCCAATCCATGGGAATAGGCTTTTCCATGTCGCCCTTGACCTCCTCCGCGCAGCGGAGCTGGTCGCCGGTCTCAGTGTATTCAAAGGCATCCTCAAATTCCCGCTGCCAGGGGGTGTCCGGGCCGAAGGCGTGGCCCGGCGTCCGCTGCCGGGCGGCATACAGAGCGATAAGCTCCCCCGCCATCTCCTTGGCGGCGGCCTTGGCCTTTTTTCTCGCCCGGCTCCAGTCCCCCCCGCCCAGGCGGGAGAGCTTCACCGGCGTATCCTCGCCCGCGCCGATGTATTTCGTTACCATATCGAGCTGGGTGGCGGGGACATAAATGCTGTCCGTTCCGGCGTAGCATATCTTCACATAGTCCTTTTCCACCCCGTCCGTTTTCATTTTTACTATACCGGCGAAACGGCCTATACCGTAATTTTCATGCACCACCAAATCGCCTACGGACAAATCCTCATAGGAGCCGAGCCTTGCCCCGGCGGGCAGCGCCCGCTTCCGCTTCGTCGTTTTCAGGCCGGTTTTCATGATCTGTGTGTCCGCCAGAACTGCGAGCTTTATCTGGGGATACTCAATCCCGGAGGACAGGCTTCCCACCGCCACGGCACAGCAGCCCGGCTCCGGAAGCTTTGAAAGGTCGCTGTCCCGGTATATCCGGCCCGCCTCCTCCTGGCGGAGAAGCTCCTCCATGGCCTGCGCCCGGCGGCTGTCTCCCGCCAGTACCACGCAGCGGTAGCCCTCTCCCAGCCAGTGCCGCACGTCCCCAACGGCAGTCTGCGCGCTTCCGGCATAGGAGGGAATCTGCTTTGCGGAGATGGCCATGATGGTCTTGGGCGGCAGAGGATAGCTCCCCACGGTGAAGGCGTCCGCCATCACGACGGGATAATCCTCCAGCCGGGAGAGAGTTTCCTCCCAGGACATATAAAATTTTCCCAGCCTTCCGGGCAGAACGCCGCCCTCAATAAGAAGGCGCAGATCTTCGGCCGCCTGCTTTAAATAGCTTCTCGCCTGCTGCGCGCATTTTCCCGGCTGATCCATCAGCACCAGGGCGTCCGCCGGAACGTAATCCAGCGCCGTCGCGAAGGCAGGATAGATAAGCTCCATATACTTATCCGCCGCCGCAAGGCTCCGGCCGTTTTCCAGCGCCTCGCCGTCCGCCCGAAGGCTCCGGCGGAGCTTTTCCACGTCGAACTTCACCGCGTTGCGGTTCAATCGCTTTTCGGTCTCCGCGAGCTTTTCCGCCAGTGCGGCAGGGCCTCCCTCCGCAAGAGACGGCAGAGCCTCCGCCGCGGGAATGAGCCGAAGGGCTTTTATGCTCTCCGTACGGCGCTGGCTGTCCGGGTCAAAGCTGTGAAGACTGTCAACGTCGTCCCCCCAAAACTCGATTCGGACAGGCAGAGCCTCGCCGCACGGCCAGACGTCCAGAATACCGCCCCGGCGGGCAAACTGACCGGAGCCTTCCACCTGCTCCGCCGGATGATAGCCCAGTCGAAGGAGATGATCTATCACGTCCTCCATGGGCAGACTGTCCCCTGTCTTCAGGGAAAAACAGGCCCGGCGCAGGGTTTCGGGTGGGATCGTCCTCTGGAGCAGCGCCGCCACAGTGCATACAATGGGGGCGCAGTCCCCCGCCGCCAGCGCATCCAGCACCTTCAGCCGCCGTTGCTCTCCCTGACGGGAAACGCTCTCCATGTCGTAAAAGGAAACATCCCGCCCCGCCAGCACAGCCGCCGGCACTCCCAACAAGCCCCTCAAATCTCCGGCCACGGCATCCGCCGACGTATCATCCGGAACGACGACCCAGAGGGGCCGGCCTGTCCTTTCAGCCAGCGCCGCCCCCAGGTTTGCGCGGTGCACCGGCCCGAGGCCGGAAACCAGGGCAGGCAGACGTTCCCCCTCGACAGCTTCCGGGAGGGGGGTAAGGCTTTTGTTTTCCAATATTGCTTCTGATAGAATTTTCACATATATTACCTCAGTTATAGTCCTTTTTATTTTAATCCATACGCCCCCTCCGGCGCAAGCCTTTTTTCCCGCTCTCCCCCTTATGCGCTATTTTTCCACACAATTTGAGAAATTGTTCTTTGTTCTATTATTTAAATATTGTATTTGCATCTGAAAAATGGTATAATGGATTGTTAAAAAGAACAAAAGCGGGAGGGCGTATGAACTCATTAGAAGATATATGGCAGAGCATCATGGACAAGCTTTCCAGTCAGCTTACGCCCACGGCGATAAACACCTGGTTTTCTGACTGCCAGCCCATAGAACTGGGAGAAAAACGGCTGGTGCTGCAAACCTCCTCCGATTTTAAGCGAAATATCATCCTCCAGCGATTCGGTCAGACCATCCGGGACGCCCTGACAGACCTTTTCGCCTGCGAATTTGACATTCTTGTCCTTGTGGGAGACGAGCTGGACGAATACCGCCGGGAAGGCCCGGAGGACAATCTGCCGGAGGCCGCCGCCTACACCTTTGACCGCTTCATTGTGGGCCAGTCAAACAAATTCGCCCATGCCGCCGCCATTGCCGTCTCGGAAAATCCCGGCACCGTCTATAATCCTCTTTTCATCTACGGCAACTCCGGACTCGGAAAGACCCATCTTCTGCTGGCCATCGGTCAGGCGATACGGGAGAGGAATCCTTCCGTTAAAATCGGCTATGTAAAGGGCGACGACTTCACAAACCAGATGATAACCTCTCTACGCGAGGCAACACAGGAGCAGTTCCGTCAGCGCTACCGCAATGTAGATTTATTTCTGGTGGATGACATCCAGTTCATCGCTGGCAAGATTGCCGTGCAGGAGGAATTTTTCCACACCTTCAACAACATCTACGAGGCCGGCCATCAAATCGTCATCACTTCCGACCGGCCGCCGCTTGAGATGGTAAAGCTGGAGGATCGTCTTCGCACCCGCTTTGAGGGCGGCCTGATGGCGGACATCCAGCCCCCGGATTTGGAAACGCGCATGGCCATCATCCGCAACAAGGGACAGGGCCTCGGCCTCGTGCTGTCGGATGAGGTGGTGGACTATATCGCAGAAAATCTCACCAACAACATCCGTCAGATTGAGGGCGTGGTTCACCGGCTTACCGCCTATCGGGACATTATGGACGACTCCATCAGCATCACCAGCGTAAAGCGGGCCATCAAGGACGTGATTCGCACAGGTCTCTATATTCCGACCCCGGACGCCATCATTGCGGAGACCGCCCGATTCTACGGCATTGAGGAGACGGACATCCGCGGCCAGCGTCGGTCGAAAAATACTGCCATGGCCCGCCAGGTAGCCATGTACCTTATCCGCAACCTGACAAATCTCTCCCTTGTAGATATTGGCGAGCTGTTCGATCACAGAAATCACTCCACGGTTCTCTCCTCCATCCGTAAGGTAGAGGAACTCATAAAATCCGACCCGGACACCGCCAGCTCCGTGCGGGAGATTTCCACAAACCTCAACTCCCGGGGTCAATAATTTTCCACAATTTTCTGTGGATCGTGGAAACGCGTTCGGTTGAAAAATGTGGAAAATTCTCCGTGATTTGAAAAATGTTCAAAACCTGAAAACTTTTCAACATCGACTTGAACATCAAAAATTCTTGTTTTTCAAGACCTTTCATGGGTTTTCCACAGAATCCACTGTCTCTACTACGACTACTAAAATATAAGCTATCTATCTCTCTGAGAAGGAGGACATATGAAATTTTCCTGTGAAAAATATCTGCTCCAGGCAGCTGTTACCACCGCATCCCGCTGCACTGCGTCAAAAAGCCCTATCCCGGCCCTAGAGGGCATTCTCATTCAGGCGGGACAGGATGTGAAGCTGACAGGCTATGACCTTAAAAAGGGGATATACACCTCTATTCCCGCGGACGTGGCAGAGCCTGGCTCCATCATACTGGGCGCAAAAATTTTCGGAGAAATCGTTCGCAGCCTGCCGGATGACATAGTGACCATCACAACCGGGGAAAATTTCAACACCAGCATCACCTGCGGAGCGGCGGATTTCTCCATTATGGGAACGGACAGCGAGGAATACCCGGAGCTTCCCTTTGTGAACAAGGAAAACGCCGTCTCCGTGAGCCAGGGGCTACTGAGCAAAATGATACGGCAGACTATCTTTTCTGTCAGCACCAATGAAAGCCGCCCGGTCTATACCGGCGCGCTGATGGAGATAAAATCCGGTGAGCTTACCATGGTGGCGGTGGACGGGTTCCGCCTGGCTCTTCGGCGGGAGGTGCTCTCCTCTCAGGAGGCGGAGGAATGCTCCTTCATCGTGCCGGGCACGGCGCTTTCCGATGTGGAAAAGCTGTGCGGAGATGAGGAGGATACGGTGGAAATCACTGTTGGCGCGAAGCACATATCCTTCTCCATGGGAGAGACGGTTCTGGTGACGCGCAGACTGGAAGGAGAATTTCTGAACTATCGTAAGAGCATTCCTTCGGACTTTTCTATCATGGTGGAGGCAGACAGAAACGAGCTTGTCAAGGCGGTCAGCCGGGTGTCTCTTATCATAGATGAAAAAACAAAGCATCCTCTTCGCCTTATTCTGGGCGACGACCTCATAAAAATATTCTGCACCACCGGCGTAGGCCGGGGCGAGGATCAATGCCTGGTACAGGGCCAGGGAGGCGGACTGGAAATTGGCTTTAATAACGCCTATCTTCTGGACGCGCTGCGGGCGGCGCCGGCGGACAAAATACGTCTTTGCTTCAATAATGCTGCTTCCCCGTGCGTTATCGTACCTACGGACGGGACGGAGAATTTCTCCTATATGATTCTTCCCGTGCGGCTGAAAGCCGGGGTATGAAGGTAGAGAGAATTGCCCTCTCCGGGTTGCGAAATTATGACGAGGAGACGGTGGAATTTGGGCCGGGCGTCAACGTCATATGGGGCAAAAACGCCCAGGGAAAGACAAATCTTCTCGAGGCGGTATATCTTCTTACCGGGGCGCACAGCTTCCGCACCCGTTTCGACCGGGAGCTGATAGGAAAGGGGTGCGACTGGGCCAGCATTCTGGCGGAGGTGGATTCCGGCGGAAGAAGCCAGACGATAAAGCTGCTGTTTCGTTCCGGTCAGCGGCGGCAGGTAACGGTGAATGGATCCAGACGTACCTCCGGCTCGCTGGCGGGTCTCATGACGGCGGTGCTGTTTTCCCCGGACGACCTGTATATCATCAAGGACGGCTCCGCCGCGCGGCGAAAGCTGATGGACACAGCCATCAGCCAGCTCCGCCCCGGATACGGCGGACTGCTGACAGATTTCAACCGTCTTTATGAAAACAAGACCCGCATTTTGAAGGACTGGCGGGAAAAGCCCAGTCTTCTGGACACGCTGGACGAATTTTCTGACGGCCTTGCAAAATGCTCCGCCCGGATGATACGCTACCGCGCCTCCTTTGTGGACAGGCTTGCCAAGGCCGCAGGCCCTATCCATCGGGATTTTTCCGGCGGAGGGGAGACGCTGACGCTGACCTATAAAACCGTCAGCACGGTTTCAGACCCGCGCGCCCCGGCGGAGGAAATTTACAGGCAAATTCTTTCCCACCAGCAGGCCCACCGCCAGGCAGAGCTGGAGGCGGGGCAGTGTCTTACCGGCGCACACAAGGACGACATCGAAATCTCTGTTGACGGTATGCCGGCCCGCTCCTTCGCCTCCCAGGGACAGACCAGAACGGCGGCTTTGAGCATTAAGCTGGCGGAAAGGGAAATATTTAAAGCGGAAACAGGACAATATCCTGTTTTATTGCTGGATGACGTATTATCCGAGCTGGACGGAGCGCGGCAGGAGTTCGTTCTGAACCGCATTGGCGGGGGACAGACGCTCATTACCTGCTGCGAGGATGAAAACATCAGCCGCCGAACGGGGGGCAGGGTGTTTTCCGTGGAGAGAGGAAGGATAAAATAAAAGAAGTGAGGAAGAAATGTATCTATACCTTGGCGGAGACCAGGCCATAGAAGATAAAAGCATTGTGGGGGTCTTCGATTTGGACAACGCATCCTGGTCGCATCTGACCAGAAAATATTTAAGCCAGGCAGAAAAGGCCGGCAGCGTCAAAAACGCGGCGGACGATATACCCCGCTCCTTCGTCGTCTGCGCGGACAAAACCATCGTACTTACGCAGCCGACGGCGGCTACGCTGGCCCGACGGCTGAACATCCAGGAGAAAAGCAATGGCAGAATTTAACGAAAAAGTAACGCAGGAATACGATGCGTCAAAAATTCAGGTATTGGAAGGATTGGAGGCTGTGCGCCTGCGTCCAGGTATGTATATCGGCTCCACCTCCACCTCCGGCCTGCATCATCTGGTCTATGAGATTGTGGACAATGCCATAGACGAGGCGCTGGCCGGATACTGCGACCATATCCAGGTGGTCATAGAAGAAGGGGACGTGATAAAGGTCACGGACAATGGCCGCGGCATCCCCGTGGACATCCAGGAACAGACGGGAAAGCCCGCTCTGGAGGTCGTTTACACCGTTCTCCACGCCGGCGGAAAATTCGGCGCCGGCGGCTATAAGGTTTCCGGAGGCCTGCACGGCGTGGGTGCCTCCGTGGTGAACGCCCTGTCCGACTGGCTGGAGGTGGACGTTCACAAAAACGGGAACATCTATCACATGGCCTTCTCCCGCGGCGAAAAGACGGAGGATATGCATATCATCGGCACCACAGACCATACCGGCACGGTGGTGCGCTTTCATCCGGACCCGGAGATGTTTGACGACACGGTCTATGATTATGAGACCCTGCACGTCCGTATGCGGGAGCAGGCGTTTCTGAACGCGGGCCTGCGTATTTACACCAAGGACGAGCGGTCTGGAAAAGAGGCCTTTGACGAGATGTACTATGAAGGGGGCATCCGGGAGTTTGTCACCTTCATCAACCGCAACAAGACCCCTATCCACGAAAAGGTCATATACGTCCAGGGTGATCGTTCGGACGCGACGGCAGAGGTGGCATTGCAGTGGAACGACAGCTATAACGAGACCATCGTCTCCTTTGCCAACAACATCCACACCCCGGAGGGTGGTATGCACGAGACCGGCTTCAAAACCGCTTTGACCCGCGCACTGAACGCCTATGGGCATAAGGCAAAAATACTCAAGGAGGACGAGTCTCTCTCCGGCGAGGACACGCGGGAGGGGCTGACCGCCGTTATCTCTGTAAAGCTCACGAACCCACAGTTTGAGGGCCAGACTAAGGCAAAGCTTGGAAACTCCGAAATGAGGACGCTGGTGGACACAGTGGTTTCCGCCGCCCTGGATCAGTTTATGGAGGAAAACCCCGCCGTTGGCAAGGCGGTGATGGAAAAGGCCATGACGGCCTCCCGCGCCCGCGAGGCGGCCCGCAAGGCGAGAGAGAGCGTCCGCCGGAAAACAGGTCTTGAATCCGGCCAGATGCCGGACAAGCTGAAGGACTGCAACGAGCGCGACCCGGCTCTGTGCGAGATATACATCGTGGAGGGCGATTCCGCCGCCGGCTCCGCGAACCAGGGCCGGGATAGCCGGTTCCAGGCTGTGCTTTCCATGTGGGGCAAGATGCTGAACGTGGAAAAAGCCCGGGCCGACAAAATATACGGAAACGACAAGCTCTATCCCATGATTGTGGCCCTGGGGGCCGGTATCGGGCCGGAGTTTAACATGGATAAGCTCCGCTACCATAAAATCATCATCATGGCAGATGCTGATGTGGATGGCTCCCATATCCGCACGCTGCTGCTGACCTTCTTTTTCCGCTTCATGCGGCCCCTGATTGAAAACGGGTATGTCTATTCCGCTGTGCCGCCGCTGTTTAAGCTCACGAGAGGCAAGACTCAGCGGGTCGCCTATTCCGACGAGGAGAGGGACGCCATCTCCGCCGAGCTGCGGGGCGGGAACCCCAATGTAAAAGTGGACATCAGCCGCTTCAAAGGCTTGGGCGAAATGAACCCGGAGGAGCTGTGGGAGACCACCATGAACCCGGAGACCCGCACCCTGCGCCGGATCACCCTGGAGGATGCGGTGAAGGCGGACGAGATATTCACTATCCTCATGGGCGAGGAAGTAGAGCCGCGGAAGCAGTGGATCGAGACAAACGCCCGCTACGTGGTCAATCTGGATTTTTAAGGAGGTGGGGTAAAAAATGGCACATAACAGAGATTACAAGCCGGAGGACATCGCCTTTCCTGACCAGGTCATCGTGGAGAGCGAGCTTGTCAAGGAGATGCAGTCCAGCTATATAGACTACGCCATGTCGGTCATCGTGGGCCGCGCCCTGCCGGACGTGCGGGACGGCTTAAAGCCCGTCCACCGCCGTATCCTCTACGCCATGTATGAGGACGGCCTGACTCGCGACAAGCCCTACCGCAAGTGCGCCACCGCCGTCGGCGACGTGCTGGGCCGGTATCACCCCCACGGTGACGCCTCCGTTTACGACGCCCTGGTGCGTCTGGCGCAGGACTTCTCCATGCGCTATCCGCTCATAGACGGCCACGGCAACTTCGGTTCTGTGGACGGCGATCCCCCGGCGGCCTATCGTTACACCGAGGCCCGCATGGCGAAGATGGCGGACGAGATGCTCCGGGACATCGACAAGGACACGGTGGACTGGGATCCCAACTTTGACGAGACCAGAAAGGAACCCCGCGTTCTGCCGAGCCGGTTCCCCAACCTGCTGGTCAACGGCTCCTCCGGCATTGCCGTGGGCATGGCCACCAATATTCCTCCCCATAACCTGACGGAGGTGATAAACGCCGCTATCTGCGTGCTGGAAAACGAAAATGCCACTCTGGAAGACCTGATGCAGTACGTCAAAGGGCCGGATTTTCCCACCAAGGGTATTATTATGGGCCGGGCCGGAATCCGTCAGGCCTACGCCACAGGCCGGGGCCGGGTGACGGTGCGGGCTAGGACGGAGTTTGAGGAGTATGGCCGGGATCACCGCACCCGCATTATCGTGACGGAGCTTCCCTACCAGGTGAACAAGCGGGCGCTTGTGGCGGCCATCGCCGACCAGGTGCGGGAAAAGCGGCTGGAAGGCATTTCCGATATGCGGGATGAGAGCGACCGCAACGGTATGCGAATCGTCATCGAGCTGAAGCGGGACGCGAACGCCCAGGTGGTGCTCAATAACCTCTTAAAGCAGACCCAGCTTCAGACCACCTTTTCCATCAATATGCTGGCTCTGGTGGATAACCAGTCCCAGCCGAAAATTCTGTCCCTGCGGCACATTTTGGACGAATACCTCACCTTCCAGGAGGAGGTAATCACCCGCCGGACGAAATATGACCTGAAAAAGGCCAGGGAGAGGGCGCACCTGTTGGAGGGGCTGCTGATTGCCCAGGACAACATCGACGAGGTCATCCGGATTATCCGCAGCAGCTATGACAACGCCAAGGAGAACCTGATGGAGCGCTTTGGGCTGGATGAAATTCAGGCCCAGGCTATATGCGATATGCGGCTCATTGCCCTCCAGGGACTGAACCGGGAGAAGCTCCAGGCGGAGTACGACGGTCTCCAGGAGAAAATTGCCTGGTACGTGGAGCTGCTGGAGGATCCCGAAAAGCTGAAGGCCCTTCTCAAGGAGGAGCTGACCGCCATTCGGGACAAATACGGCGACGACCGCATGACGGAGATACAGGACGTGGCGGAGGAGATAGACGACGAGGATCTCATTCCGGAGGAGGAGAGCGTCTATACCATGACCCACAACGGCTATATCAAGCGTCTGCCCGCCGCGGAATATCACAGTCAGAACCGGGGCGGAAAGGGCGTGAAGGCCATGGCCACGCG
This sequence comes from Oscillospiraceae bacterium, assembly GCA_020866945.1. Classification (GTDB taxonomy): domain Bacteria; phylum Bacillota; class Clostridia; order Oscillospirales; family Oscillospiraceae; genus CAJOIG01. The sequence continues at coordinate 11,227 of JAJBVW010000166.1, read as the reverse complement.
GGACGAGGACTATGTGGAGACCGTGTTCACCGCGTCCAGCCACGACTATATCCTGTTTTTCACCTCCACTGGCAAGGTATACAAGAAAAAGGGCTATCAGATACCCACGGCTGGGCGCAGCTCCAGAGGGGTACCGCTGGTGAACTTTGTGGCTCTGGAGCCGGAGGAGAAGGTGCAGTCCATGCTCCACCTGCGTCAGATAGGCGGGGAGGGGAACATCTTCTTCGCCACCCGGAACGGCACGGTCAAGCGCGTGGCGCTGGAGGAGCTGAAAAATATCCGAACCAGCGGTATACGGGCCATCACCCTGGACGAGGGGGACGAGCTTATCTCCGTCAGCCTGACGGACGGAAAGCAGAATATCCTCATGGCCACCGCGAACGGCGCCGCTATCTGCTTTGACGAAAACGACGTGCGGGTCATGGGCCGCGTGGCCGCCGGCGTCCGGGGCATTAAGCTCCGGGAGGGTGACCAGGTGGTCGGCGCGGGCTGCGCCGGAGCGGGAGATACCATTCTCTCCGTCACTGCCAAAGGCTTCGGCAAGCGCACCGCCGCAGAGGAATATTTCCGGGGCGACAGCCTGCAAAAGCGCGGCGGCTATGGCATGAAAAACTACACCATAACGGAAAAAACCGGCCCGGTGGTGGATGTGAAGATCCTCCACGGGCAGGAGGATCTGCTTATTGTCTCCGACGACGGCACCATCATCCGCACGGACGCCGACGCTATCCCCACTTATGGCCGCGCGGCCAAGGGCGTACACCTGATGCGGCTGGCCGAGGGCAGCCGGGTTATCTCCACCGCCTGCACGGAAAAGGGCGAGCCGGAGGAATCCGAGGAGGCCCCGTCCGCGGAGGAGCCTGAGGCATGAAGGAAGTGACCATCTATACCGACGGGGCCTGTTCCGGCAATCCCGGCCCCGGCGGTTGGGCGGCCATACTGCAATACAAGGGCATGGAAAAGGAGCTTTCCGGCGGGGAGCGGAACACCACCAACAACCGCATGGAGCTGACCGCCGTGATCCGGGCGCTGGAGGCCCTTAAGGAGCCGTGCGCTGTCACCGTATACACGGACAGCCAATATATTTCCCGGGCGATAGGAGAGGGCTGGCTTGTGAAGTGGAAGAAAAACGGCTTCACCAAAAAGGGCGGCCTCAAAAATGCCGAGATGTGGCGGGAGCTTGATAGCCTTCTGCAAAAGCACGCCGTCACCTTTCACTGGGTCAAGGGCCACGCGGAAAACGACCTGAACAACCGCTGCGACCGTTTGGCAGTGAAGGAACGGGAAAAATTCGCGTAAAAAAAAGCTGTAGCAAAACCGATTGGGTTTGCTACAGCCTTTTTGCTGCGCCGGGATAAAAAGCGCTGCTTTTATCCCGGATGCATTTTTTATGCGGGCCGTACGACCATGTTGCGGATATTGCCGTCCTGGTCGTAGTCTAGGATGGTGGCGACGGCCACCAGATAATAATCCCCATAGATGCCCACGAAGAGAGCCTCCTTCTCGCTCATAACCTGAGGCTCGGCCAGGGAGAATTTGCGGAAAATGAACTGGTTGCGGAAGAACATATCAATGCCCTCCCGGCCATGGCACTGGTATTTGTCAAGGCCCGCCACCTCCGGACAGGTATCCTTATAGGTGGCGTCAGCGGCAAAGAGACTGCCCAGCAGGCGGGTGTCCTTCTTTTCCATGGCTTCAATGTATTGACTGATATTTACCATGATCCTATCCTCCTTAATAGACCTTGTCGGGGTTGAGCAGCGCGTCTGTGCCGCCGTCCGTGAACAGGATGACGCCGTTTACGCCGTGGGCCTGCGGGGAGGCCAGAAATACGACGCTGTTGGCAATATCCTCCGGGGCCATCAGGCCGCCGGTCTGATAGTTAATGGGGATAGGAAGAGCCTCCAGCGCGCCTCTTGCCTGGGGACTCATGGAGGCGGTCATGGGGGTGGCCACATTGCCGGGGGCCACGGAGTTTATCCGCACGCCGTTGGCCGCCCAGGAGGCGGATACCCGCCGCACCCACAGGGCCAGCGCGTATTTGGTGGCGGTGTAGTAGCTGTTGCCGACGCTGAGGTTGCTGCCGTCGAAGCGGTCGCACAGGGCCAGAATGTCCTGCTCGTCCCGGTCGTCCTTGGCGCTCAAAAGCATATGCACGACGTCCTGCCGGGCGGCGCCGCCGCAAATAGAATAGGAGGAAATCATGACGCAGCTGCCGTGCTTTTTCTTCAGAAGGTCATAGACCCCTTCCGCGAGGCGCACCGCGCCAAAGTAGTTCAGGCTGACGATAAGCTTGAGGTTGCTGCCGTCTCCGGATACGCCGGCCACGCAGCACAGACCGTCGATACCGTCCGGGCAGCGCTCGTGAAGCTGTCGGATGATGGCGCTGCGTCCCTCTGGGCTGGCCAGGTTCTCGCTGATGTCTCCGCCCTTGAGATCTACATTTATTACTTCATGGCCCTGCGCCTGCAGAGCGCGTACCGTGCAGCCGCCGATACCGCCGGAGCCGCCGGTGACAACATAAACACCCATAAGAATCTTCCTTTCAACTCGTATTTTTGGGTAAGTTTTCCTATTTGGTGACTCCAGCATACCACAGGATATGGTAAAAGTAAATAAAAAATCGTGAAAAAACTTCGTTTATTTTATAATTAATGACAATAGTGGAAACTAATTTTCCATTGCATAAGCGGCAGCCCCGACGATGCCAGCGTCCTGGCCCAGAACAGCCAGGAAAAATTCCACATTCCGGCAGGCATGGAAGGCAAAGGTCCGATAGGCGGCGGAGACCTTGTCCAGCAGAAATCTGCCCGCCTGGGCCATGCCACCCCCGATGACCACGGCCTGTGGGTCAAGGATGGCGCAGGCGGCGGCGATGCCCCGGCCCAGCGCGTCGCTTGCCTTGTCCACGGCCGCAAGGGCACGGCTGTCCCCGGCCCGTGCATGGCTGAATACCTCCTGACAGGAGAGACCGCCCAGACCCACCTTTTCCGCAAGACGGCAGACACCGGCGGCGCTGCAATAGGCCTCCAGGCAGCCCCGGTTCCCGCAGGAGCAGAGAAGGCCGTCCGGTTCCAGGCACAGATGGCCTAGCTCTCCCGCCGCGCCGATGGGCCCCGGGCGAATTCTTCCGTACAGAATAAGGCCCGCTCCCACGCCGGTGCCGAGGGTGACATACAAGACATCCTGGAACCCTCTCGCGGCGCCGGCCCGCTGCTCGCCCAGTGCGGCGGCGTTCGCGTCGTTCAGAACCCGGCAGGGAATGCCGGCGAGGGTCTCAAATTCATCCCCCGGACGGCAGACGTCCCAGCCCAGGTTTATGCAGCGGTTCACCGTTCCATCCGCCAGCGCCGCGCCGGGCACGGCGAGACCTGCCCCCGCCGCGGGCTCCGGCAGGGAGCGGACAATGTCCGGCAGGATGTTTTTCCCGTTTTGCGTGGTGTCGGTGGGAATCTGCCAGCGCTTTATGAGTCTGCCGCCGGCGAAAAGGCCGACCTTCACGGTGGTTCCCCCTATGTCTATCCCATAATAATTCTCATTCATTGGCATAGGGTAAGTACGGCGGTCTGGGCGGGCGTATCGCGCGTTAGCTCCAGGGTGTTTCCCGGATAGAAATTCACCGGCTTTACCGGAGAGACTGCGGTAAAAGCGTCCAGCGTGCCGATTACGTCATAGCCCATTGCGCCCAGGCGGTAGTGCATGGGAACAACGACCCTTGGGGAAATCCGGGCGGCCATTTCCGCGGCCTGGGCCGCGTCGATGGTATAATACCCCCCCACGGGGATGAGTAGCGCGTCCACATTTTTAAGCTGTTCCAGCTGCGCCGCCGTGAGAGAGCAGCCGACGTCCCCCATGTGGGCCACGCGCAGTCCCTCGCCGTGGAGGATGCGGATGGTGTTTTCGCCCCGGAGCGCGCCTTTTTTATCGTCATGGAAGGTCTCGATGACCTCCACGGAAAGAGGCAGGGCGCGGCCGGACAGGGCCACGGTCTCCACAGCGTTGTGGTCGCGGTGGCCGTGGGAGCAGAATACGGCGTCTCCCGCGAGATGCAGAGGCTCCAGGCCGGGAACGCTGCCGTCGGCGTAGGGGTCGAACAGGACGGTATACCCCTCCGCCGTGATTTCAAAGCAGCTGTGACCATGCCATTTAATTGTCATTTTTATCACCTCAATGATAGTATACAATATTTTTCCCGGTTTTGGTATGAGAAAATAGGCGTTTTGCGGAAGAAACGGAAGAAAGTCTTTCATTTCTCCGCATTTTGTGATACTCTATAATAGACGTATAATATGCCGATTTTTACGGAGATGGGGAATGACACATGAGTTTTCTTACAACTGCCCGATGCAGGGTCTGCCAGGCGTTTGATAGGCTGGGCAGCCGTTTGCGTCCGCCAAAAAAGCAGGAGACGGAGCTGGGGCCTGGGGCCATATACAACGTGGGCCAGCTTTTGCGGGACAGGCGACTGAAAAAGCCCATGGTCGTCCTTGGCGCCGGTCAGACGCAGGGGGCCGACCGCCTGCTGAGAACCCTTTCGGAGAGCGACATTGTCTTTACCCAATGGGAATCCCTTTCCAATCCGCCCACGGCGGACGACGGAGAGAACATCCGCCTTTCCTGGCTGGGAGAGGGGTGTGACAGCTTCATCGTCCTGGGGGACGGGCCGGTGATCGACGTGACGAAGCTCGCCGCCGCCCAGTGCGTGCGCCGGGGCCGGACAATCATGGGCATGGTGGGCCGGAACAAAATAGGCCGGCGTCTGCCGCCAGTAATTGCCATTCCCACCGTGGCCGGCAGCGGGGCGGAGGCCCTGGCCTGCGCGACGGTCGCGGACGGCCGCGGCAACCGCTTTTTGATACAGGATCCCTCCCTTGTCCCGGCTGTCGCGGTGCTGGATCCCGCGCTGATCGAGGACACGCCGCGGGAGCTTATCGCAAGCTGTGGGATGAATGGGCTGTGCCTTGCGGTGGAGGCGTTTTTGTCCTCCGCCGGGAACGAGAAATCCCAACGGGCCGCGGCCCAGGCGGCGGGGCTGTATTTTCAGAGCCTTGAGCCGTATTGGAACAGCGGCGGCAGCGAAAAGGACAGGGAAAGCCTGCTGCGGGCTTCCCGCCTCGCGGGACAGGCTGCGTCCCATGCGGGCTACGGCTATGCCCGGGCCATCAGCCGGGCGGTTCAGGTCGTGACCGGCATGGACATGGGTCTGGCCAGCGGACTGGTGCTGCCGGCGGTTCTGGAAAAATATGGGAATGCTGTTCAGGACAGCCTCGCGAAGCTGTCAGAGCAGGCGGGGCTGGAGACAGAGGGCACCCGGGGAGAGCGGGCGGCCGCACTGATTGATCGCATCCGGGGCATGGCCTTCCGCATGGGTCTGCCGGACGGGCTGGAAAACTTATCCGGCGTCACGGCGGAGGAGATAGGAGACCTTGCGGCGGCGGAGGCAAACCCGCGATATGCCTGTCCGGTGGTATGGACGGCAAAAAAATGTATGGATGTAATCCTCTCTATTTAATAAGAAATCTAATTATTTATAAAAGCGAGTTATAACTTGGAAAATCAGGAGGAAAGAAAGCATGGCTGTGAATGTGAAGGGTCGTTCATTTTTGACCCTGAGGGATTTCTCCCCGGAGGAGATACGATATTTTTTAGACCTGGCGCATGATTTGAAGCAAAAAAAGCGCAGTGGCATTCTGGGGGATACCCTGCGCGGCAAGAACATTGTGCTGCTGTTTGAAAAGACCTCCACCCGTACCCGCTGCTCCTTTGAGGTGGCGGCCCGGGATGAGGGCGCCGGGGTGACGTATCTCGACATGAAAAGCTCCCAGATGGGGAAAAAGGAATCCATCGAGGACACGGCCAAGGTGCTGGGCCGCTTTTTTGACGGCATTGAATACAGGGGCTATGAGCAGTCGCTGGTGGAAGATCTGGCCCGCTTTTCCGGCGTGCCGGTATTCAACGGCCTGACGGACACCGACCACCCCACGCAGGCTCTGGCGGACATGATGACGCTGGAGGAGAACGCGGCCAAGCCCCTGCATCGGTGCAAGGTGGCGTTTTGCGGGGATACCCGGAACAATATGGCCGACGCGCTGATGATTGTCTGCGCCAAGCTGGGCGTGGACTATGTGGGCTGGGGCCCGCAGGAGCTTGCGCCGGCGCAGGAGGTCATGGACTACTGCCGCGAGCTGGGGAGCCAGACCGGGGCGAGCATCCGGTTTTCCAGCGATTTGAAAGACATAAAAGGTGCGGACGCTGTCTATACGGACATATGGGCCTCCATGGGCGAGGAGGCGCTGATTCCCGCCCGCGTGAAGCTGCTGACGCCCTATCGGGTGACGGAGCAGGTCATGGCGGCCACGGAGAACCCGGACTGCATTTTCCTCCACTGTCTGCCCTCCTTCCATGACTTTGAGACCACCATGGCCAAAGAGCAGAAGGAGCTGGGCTATGACATCCGGGAGGTTACGGACGAGGTGTTCCGCAGCCGCGCCAGCAAGGTCTTTGACCAGGCCGAGAACCGCCTGCATACGATTAAGGCCGTGCTTGTGGGGTGCATCGGGCGGTAAATCAAAAGGTTTTCAACAAAATAGGCAGCGCCGGTGGATTTTTCCACCGGCGCTGATTTTGAATCTGGGACTATAGGCACTTATATGCAGTTTATTTTTCCGGCACAAGAACCGTTTTGCCGCCCATATAGGGCTGGAGGGCGGCGTGGAGTTTGCCGGTGCCGTCGGATTGGAGGTTGTTTTCCAGGAAGGCGATAAGCATACGGGGCGGGGCGACCACGGTGTTGTTCAAGGTGTGGGCAAGATAGAGCTTGCCGTCCGAGCCACGGACGCGAATTTTCAGGCGGCGGGCCTGCGCGTCTCCGAGATTCGAGCAGGAGCAGACCTCGAAATACTTTTGCTGACGGGGGCTCCATGCCTCGATGTCGCAGCTTTTCACCTTCAAATCGGCCAAATCGCCGGAGCAGCACTCCAGCTGCCGGACGGGGATGTCCAGCGTGCGGAACAGCTCCACGGAATAGCGCCACATCTTTTCATACCAGGCCATGCTGTCCTCCGGCTTGCAGACGACAATCATTTCCTGCTTTTCAAACTGATGGATGCGGTAAACGCCGCGCTCCTCGATGCCGTGCGCGCCCTTCTCCTTGCGGAAGCAGGGGGAATAGCTGGTATACGTGATGGGCAGGGAGGATTCCTCCAAAATCTGGTCAATGAAGGAGCCAATCATGGAGTGCTCGGAGGTGCCAATCAGATATAAATCCTCGCCCTCAATCTTATACATCATCGCGTCCATCTCCGCGAAGGACATGACGCCGGTGACGACGCTGGAGCGAATCATATAGGGGGGAATGTGATAGACAAAGCCCCGGTCTATCATGAAATCTCTCGCATACGCCAGGACGGCGGAATGGAGGCGGGCAATGTCGCCCTTGAAATAATAAAACCCGTTTCCGGCCACGCGGCGGGCCGCGTCCAAATCCAAGCCGTTGAAGCTCTCCATGATCTGCGCGTGATAGGGAATCTCAAAATCTGGGACGGTGGGTTCCCCGAACCGGGCCAGCTCTACGTTGTGGGTGTCGTCTGGGCCGATGGGGACGGAGGGATCTATCATGTTGGGAATGACCAGCATACTCTCCCGCAGCTGCTCCTCCATCTCCGGCTCCAGCTTTTCCAGCTCCGCCAGGCGGGCGGCCTGGGCGGCCACCTGGGCCTTCACGTTCTCTGCCTCCTCCTTTTTGGAGGGGTCTTTTTTTGCCTGCCCCATAAGCATTCCTATCTGCTTGGAAAGGGCGTTCCGATTGGCCCGCAGCTCGTTGGCCTCCGTCTTGGCGGCCCGGAGGCGGGCGTCAAGGTCGATGACCTCGTCCACCAGGGGCAGCTTCTGCTCCTGGAATTTCTTGCGGATGTTCTCTTTAACGGCTTCGGGATTTTCCCGCACAAATTTGATGTCAAGCATTGTCTTTCTCTCCCCTGTTCATTTCTTGCAGCGTAAAAAGCGCCGCCAGCAGGGCTTCCCGGTCGTCGGCCCCGTAATATTCAAGCTCGATGCGGCCCTTTTTCCGGCCGTCTACGATATGCACCTTCCGCCCCAGAGCCTGACCGAGCTGTGCGCTGACATGGGCGGCGTAATCAATCTCCTGGGGCTTTTCCGGCCCCGGGTCTTTGGGCTTTTTTATCAGCGCAGCGGCCAGCGCCTCCGTCTGCCGGACGGAAAGGCCCTTTTCTATCACCTGCCGCGCGGCCTCCAGCTGAACAGCCTTGTCTCCAATGGGCAGCAGCGCCCTGGCGTGTCCGGTCGTGAGCTGGCCCTGTTCTACCATCTCCATAAGCTCCTTCGGCAGTGACAGCAGCCGAAGGGCGTTTGCCACGGTGGGGCGGCTTTTTCCCACGCGCTGACTGACCTGCTCCTGCGTCAGACCAAAATCATCCATCAGCGCCCGATAGCCTCGAGCCTCCTCCATGGGGTTCAAATCCTCTCGCTGGAGGTTTTCCACCAGCGCCAGCTCCTGCACCTTCTGGTCGTCGGCCTCTACGATGCGCACGGGGATCTCTGTGAGTCCCGCCATGCGGGCCGCGCGCCACCGGCGTTCCCCGGCGATTATCTGATAATATCCGCCGTCCAGCCGCCGCACGGTGATAGGCTGCAAAAGGCCGTGCTGTCCGATGGAATCCGCCAGCTCCTGCAGCGCTGGCTCATCAAAATTTGTTCGCGGCTGTCCGCTGCGCGGCTCTACCCGACTGATGGGCAGCGTATCCGCCGGGGACAGAGCCGATTCTTCCCCGAACAGGGCGCCCAGACCGGTTCCCAGTCCTTTTTTTGTTGCCATGCTTGTCCTCCCTTATAGCTCTGTCACGTGGTTGTGCTTGAAAAATTCGAGCGCCAGGCTGTCATACGCTGCCGCGCCCTTGGAAAGCCGGTTATAGGCTGCCACGGGCTTTCCGTGGCTTGGGGCCTCTGCGATGCGGACGTTCCGGGGAATGACGGTTTTGAAAACCGCCTTGCCGAAATAGTTTTCTACCTCTCTGGCCACCTGGCTGGAGAAGGACAGCCGCTTGTCGTACATGGTCAGCACGATGCCCTCGATTTTCAGCCCCGGATTAAAGCTCCGTTTGGTCAGCCGCATGGAGGTTATCAGGTCTGTCAGCCCCTCCATGGCGTAAAACTCACATTGGACGGGAATCAGTACCCCATCCGCCGCAGACAGCGCGTTCAGGGTCAGAAGACCCAGCGAGGGCGGGCAGTCAATTAATATGTATTCGTATTTGCTGCCTACAGGTTCCAGCGCTTTTTTCAGCACCTGCTCCCGTTCTGGGGCATCCACCAGCTCCACGGACGCGCCCGAAAGGTTCAGATTGGAGGGGAGCACGTCCCCATAGGGGGTCTTTTGTATGGCCTCCTGGACGGGAACGCCGCGGATGAGAACATCATAGAGCGTGGCGCCCTCCTGCTTGTCCACGCCAAGTCCCGTGGTGGCGTTGCCCTGGGCGTCCGCGTCTATCAGCAGGACGTTTCGGCCTCTCTCCCGAATGGCGGCGCACAGGTTCACGGCGGTCGTGGTTTTTCCCACGCCTCCCTTTTGATTTGCAATGCAGACGATGCGGGCCATGCGGTACGCGCCTCCTTTGGTTTTTGTGCTTTCCTATTATACCAGACTATTTGGGAATTTCAATGTTTCACGTGAAACATTCTGTCGAAGGATTCCAAATGTTTCACGTGAAACAACACAGGAAATAAAAAACAGGGACTTACGTCCCCGTTTTATGATTTCTACAGGTTGACCATGATGATAAGCTACTTCAGCACCAGGCACGACTGCGGCGCAAGAGTAATCCCGTCCTCTGTGGCGGCTTCTCCGCCGATTGCATAAATTACAGCTCTTTCTCCTGCGTTCACCGGCGCATGAACCGTTTGTCCGGAAGGATTGAGTGCGATGAGGATGTTGCCTCGACGATAGACAAACGGAAGTTCCCCGCTTTCAGCATAGACGACCTCGAAATCTGCATCGGCCTGGAGATCCTCGTATGTATGACGCAGAGTGAGCAGTTCTCTCAGCGTGTGGAGAAGAGAGGCCTCGTCCGCCTCCTGAGACGCCACATTGGGAGCATCTGCTGAAGTATCCACAGGAAGGTAAAGAGCGTCTGGCGGGCAGGTCGAAAATCCGGCGTTCTTTTCCTGGTTCCACTGCATTGGTGTGCGGGAGCCTGTGCGGAAGTAACCGCCCTCCTTCGTCGGAATCTTCTGATAGCGCATACCGATCTCGTCTCCATAATACAGAAACGGCACGCCTGGCATTGTGAACAGGAACGTGTAAGCGATTTTCAGCTCCCGGTCGTTCAGATTGTATCGCGGGCGAAGCGTGTCATGGTTGCAGGTGAACATACTGATGTATCCGTCGTTCTTCGTGGCGGTATATTTTGGCAGGTAATCGCGCAGAAACCGGGTGATGTCTCCCTGTCCATCCCTGCGGAAAAAGCTGTTATCCTCCCCGCTTTCATAATCACGAAGCAGCGAGTTATAGCCGTTTCCGCGACGATTCAGATAAAAGTCCATATGGAATCCGGCATTCAGTGAAAGCTGTGGATTGCTCCATTCCGAGATGATGGCCGCCTCCGGGTATTCTGCATCCAGCATTTCACGAACATTACTCCAGATTGCGCAGGTGCCGGTTTTGACCTCGTCGTCATTTTTCACCAGGGAGTCTGCCATGTCCACGCGAAAGCCATCGCAGCCGTGATCCAGCCAGAAACGCATGACATCCTTCATTGCCTCCCGCGTGGCGATACAGTCCGGATGATCTGTTGGCAGCTGCCATGGCTCTTTGCATTCAAAAAATCCGTAATTCAGCGCGGGCTGGGACTTGAAGAAATTCAATACATACACGCCCTCGCGCTCACATTCCCCGCCGATGTACGGAAATCCATATGCCGCCTCGAAGCAGCCGTTTGTCCAGATGTAGCGGTTGGAATATTCGTTTTTCTCTGCCTTTCCGCTCAATTTAAACCAGGTGTGCTCTTCTGAGGTATGACCGGGTACCAGATCCAGCAGCACGTGCATACTGCGGCGATGCGCCTCGCCGAAAAGACGGTACAGGTCATTGTTTGTGCCATACCGCGGCGCTACCTTCTTGTAGTCACGCACCTCGTAGCCCGCGTCCTTAAAGGGTGAATCAAAGCATGGATTGATCCCCAGCGCGTTACAGCCGAGGCCTTTGACGTAATCA
>JAJBVW010000019.1 GCA_020866945.1 Oscillospiraceae bacterium | reverse complement strand
GGTTCCCTGATTGCTGCCGGCGCTGTGGTGACAAAGGGAACAGTCATCCCGCCGTACAGCCTGGTCTTGGGTATCCCGGCCAAGGTGGTGAAAACCCTCTCGCCAGGTACGAATCTGCAAAACGCCGCCAACTATGTGACACGGACAAAGCAGTACTTGCAGGATAGGGCATGAAAAAGGTTATACACAAAAAAGGAGCTGTGCCATGCTGTTGACACAGCTCCTTTTTGGATTGCTGTCACTTATCCTTCCTCAGGCGATTCAGGCCGCCCATCATGCCAAAGTAGATAGCGATGATGGCAACGATCAGCGCCCCCCAGAATATCCATTGCTTTTCAAACAGAATATAAGCCGCTACGAACAGGAACGCCACCGCCAAACCGCCGAACACAACGGCAACGCCCTGATATTCAGCCTTTTTATCTATTTTCTCCCGCTGCTCCGGGGTGGCCAGCGTCCAGGCCTGGGAGATGAGCGGCCCCTTGCACATGGCGGAGCGAATGGCGAAAACGCCCATGCCGATTGCGGCAATGACGATAACGGCGGCGAAAATTATCTGCCATAATTCAAATTCCATTGGGAAGCCTCCAGCTTTTTTTCCTATTATACGTCATAAACGCGCTCCGGCGCAAGTATGTTTTTCGCACTTTCCGCATATCCTTGGGACGGGATAAGGTTGTACTTCTGAAAGGCGGTGTTGTTATGGCGCTGTGGCTGGCGCTGATTTTATTTGTGGCAGGCATTCTCTTGGTGGTGAAGGGCGGAGACTGGTTCGTGGATGCGGCGGGACAGATCGCACAGGCGCTTGGGATTCCGCCGTTTATTATTGGGGCCACCATCGTATCTTTGGCGACCACCATGCCGGAGATGATTGTCTCCATTCTGTCCGCCGTCCAGGGAAAGACAGATATGGCCGTGGGAAACGCTGTAGGTTCCGTGACGGCGAATACGGCCCTTATCCTGGGGCTTGCCATGGTGTTCATGCCCGTATCTTTGCCGCGGCGGGATTATCTGGGCCAATGTATGCTGCTTATCAGCGCAGCGGCGGTGCTGCTGGCCGGATGTGGAAACGGGTATCTGACCATATGGGCCAGTGTGGCGCTTGTTTGTCTGCTGCTGGCATTTGTGGAGCAAAACCTCCACACCGCCTCGCTTGAACGGGAGAATGCCGAAAGGGAAGAGACGGGGGTGAGCATGGGGAGGAACGCGGGGTTATTCCTCCTGGGGGCCGCCGCCATTGTGGGCGGGTCGCAGCTTCTGGTACACAGCGGCGCGGCCATTGCCGTATCGCTTGACGTGCCGGAGCGTGTCGTCGCCGTTACGCTGATGGCGGTAGGAACCAGCCTGCCGGAGCTTGCCACCACCATCACGGCCATTCGTAAAAAGGAATCGGCCCTTTCTGTGGGAAACATCATTGGGGCAAATCTCATCGACCTGACGCTGATACTCCCTGCCTGCTCGGCGGCCAGCGGCCCGCGTCTGCCGGTGGCCGCGGCCTGTATGCGCATTGCCCTGCCCGCGTGCCTGCTGGTGACGGTGCTGGTGTTCGTCCCGCTGCTGATACGTCAGCGGGGCAGCCCGGTTCAGGGTGTGCTGCTGTTGCTGGCATACGGAGGCTATCTGATTGTGACGGCATAACAAAAAAGTTGAAAAAGCCAGGGGCAGACATTATTGCTAAGTGCTTCACAAAAATGGTATACTAATCTTACCATTTTTTAAGGAGGAAGAATATGAAGAAAGTATTGTCCATACTGCTGTGCATATGCCTGCTGTGCGGCGCTGCTGTTTCCGCCTTTGCTTCCAGTGAAGCCAGTGGAGAGGCCAGCGGCGATGCGGTCGCGAACGGCGCGGCGGATATGAACGCCACCGGCAACGCGGCCATTACCGTGACCGATGAGGGGGTCACTGAGGACGCGGAGGCGGCCTCTGTCACCATCGAGTACGCCGAGGGCGGCGTTATCAGCGACGACGTTATCTCCGGCGTGAAGCTGACGAGCGACGCCAACGAGGCCGGCGGCATCCTGGTTTCCGGCGGTGAAATTTTCATCGGCGGGGAGGAGGATCTCTTCGATGTGACTACCCACTTCACCGGCGAGGAGCTGTCCTTCAACACCGTCATCCAGCTCGATGAGGTGGAGGACTACGTCTGGGGGACTGACAGCTCCGGCGGCGCAGGTATTACCAACAAGGGCGGCGTCGCGACCATCGAGAATGTCTATGCCATCGTGACCGGCCTGAGCCGTTATACGGTCAGCCTGAGCCAGGGAACCACCATCATCAAGGACAGCTATTTTGAGTCCGTGGGCGCGGACGGCCAGTGGTGCGATATGCCCTGGTTCACCGCCCAGCTCGGCAACTCCCGCAACCTGATTGCCTGCGGCACTCTGTCGGCTTACATCTACAATTCCACCGTAGCCAGCGAGGGCTACGGCTCCTGGAGTACCGACACCGGCGGCTCCTCCTTCACCTTCTACCTGTATAACGGCGATAGCTACAACTGGTACGGCGGCTACGGCACCTACGCGGACACCGGCTTGAGCGTGTATGTATACGGCTCCCGCTTTGATTCCGCCGAGTACGGCGCTTTCGTTACCAATACCGGCGTGCTGACCATCGGCTCCTCCGCCGACGCCGTGGAGGCCGAGGATGAGATTTTCCTGGAACATCTAGAGTGCGAAGAGCTGGATGAGGATACTCCTTCTGAAATCATCGGCGCCCAGAATGCCATCGTGTTCCATGTGGTCGATACGATGCACCAGGCCAGCGAGGACTCCGGCGTGAAGGATTCCTCTGTTTCTACTGCCTGGACGACCGTGCCTGTGCTGACTGTGACTAATTCCACCCTGTCCACTGTGGGGGCTTCCGGCGAGGCCATCCAGCAGTATCCTGTGCTTCAGCAGGCGTGGATGGATCACCTCCACGGCTCTACCATCGTGTTCCGTGGCGCTTGCGCTGACTGCTATTTGACCAATGTGGAGCTGGAAAGCTCCAACGGCATCATCATCCAGTCTGTTGTTGACCTGGACGAGAGCACCATCCAGATTCTTGACGACGTGGCCACCGAGGACATCCATGGCTGCTGCGTCTATTCCGTGGACAACGACTGGACGGGCGACATCTCCAACGAGGACTATCAGCGGCCCATGTATCTGGACTTCGTGAACACCACCCTGACCGGCGCTATCTATACCGGCGATGTGGACGACTGGAACGCTCTGTTTGCCGATTACGCGGACGTGTCCTATGTGGTGGACGAGGAGACCGGCTGGTACGTGAATGTGGATGACTCCACCGACACGGACGAGAGCTATAAGGCCGCCGACCCCACCGCTATCTACGGCTGGTTGTGCGCCTTCGAGACCTATGACGCGGTGCGCGGTACCTACCTGACCATGGATGCCACCTCCGTCTGGAACGTCACCGCCGAGAGCAACCTGAACAGCCTGACTGTGGAGGCCGGGGCCGTTATCAACGGCACCGTCACCGTGGACGGCGAGGTGGTAGACACCTCCGCCGGCGGCTCCTGGACCGGCGACATCGTTGTGACCCCTGCCGAGTAATTCAGAGACAGCAATAAAATAAGAAGGGCGCTGCAAATCGCAGCGCTCTTTTTATTAGGAAGATGATTTTACAATGGCAGGTCTTTTTTCTGGAAGCGGACGGCGCCCACCACATAGCAGACAATCGCTACCACGGCCAGTGCAATCAGTTTTGGAATGAAGGAATCATCCACCGCGCCGGAGCCGACGGTTCCCAAGGCGTCGATGTCAAACAGCCCCACAAGGGACAGCCGGTTGAACATTCCCAGCTCCTCTACGCCCATGCCTACGTTTACCATGCTCTCCGAGCCGAACATTCCCAGCAGGGAGCAGATGAAAAACCAGACATTTAACCCGCCGCCCAGGGCCAGGGCATATTTGCTCAGATTGAACAGGCAGCTTGCCAGGTAGCAGATGCCCGCCATGGCCTCCGTCAGAAGGTACAGGCCGCCGTACAGTGCCGCGTATTTTATCACGTCCACCTCGCCTACGATGATATTGCAGGCAATCAGCTTGGTGAGGAAGGCGCAACCAACCATGATAAAGGGAGTCACAATCATGTAAACTGCCTGGGTAATGGCAACGGCGCTCCGCTTTGTAGGGGTGGAAAGAATATAGGCCATGGAGCCCTTGTCCACCTGGTCAACAATCAGGGCGTTTCCGGCAAATATGATAAACAGCAGGATAGGCAGCAGGCTCATAATGGTGAAATACATCTGGTTCAGCATGGCGGAGGTATCCATCTTGCTCATATTCTCTACCAGGTCGGAGGAGACGCCCATCATTTCCAGCATATTGGTCATCATGGCCTCTACGTCCAGATCCTCACCGGAGAAGCAGCCCTGCACGGACCCGAGAGCGTAGACGTACTCGAAGTTTTCAATGTAGCTGTCCAGCCCCGCCTCCGATTGAGACAGCGTATCTGCCGCCTCCGCAAAGCCCTCGCAGCTCAAATCCAGGTCGTCAGACTGCTCGGACATCATTTCAAACACCGTGTCGTACTGGGATAAATCCTCCGCCTCGGCAAAATCCTCGTAGCTCAGCTCCGTACCGGCCATATCGTTATAGGAGGCCAGCACGTATAAATAGCTGTAAAAATCCGTCTGGGCGTCGGTATAATCCGTGGAATCCGAGGTGGAGCCAATCAGATTGCCCGCAAAGGTGATTACCACGGTCATCAGGCAGAGGATCAAGGTGCAGGCAATCGCCAGAACCTTGTTGGCGCTGATGCTCTGCTTCATCAGCGGCCAGGAGAAAATTTTTGTCGTTTTCACTTGATTATTGACCCTCCTTAGCGTTATTGTCATGCAGCGTCTTCATAAAATAGTCCTCCAGGTCAGGATGGCTCTCCGACAGGGAACGTACCTCTAATCCGGCCATTGCCGGGCCTGCCGCGTCCACGTCCTTGGCCACTGCGTCAAACTTCACCTGTGTGCCGTTCTGAACGCTGTCCGGCAGGCGCTGGCAGAATGCTTCGGCGGACGCCTCCTCCGAGAATTCCACCTGGAACGTCCGCACAGAGCTGTGCCGAAATTCGGAGAGATTGGTGACGCTTTGTATCCTGCCGTTATGGATAATGGCCACCCGGTCACAGACCTCCTCGATTTCCTCAAAGATATGGCTGGACATGAAAATGGTGCGGCCCTTGGCCTTTTCCTCCCAAATCAGCTCCAGAAAGGTCTCCCGCATCAGGGGGTCAAGGCCGGTGGTTGGCTCGTCCAGAATGAGGATGTTGCGGTCTCCCATTAACGCCGCCACAATGGCGGTTTTCTGCTTCATGCCCTTGCTCATCCGCTTCAGATTGGCGGAGGGGTCGAGGCCCAGCATATCAATCAGGTGGTTCATATAGGAAAAATCCCTTACGCCCAGAAATTGTGCCTGCACCTTGAAGAAATCCGTCCCGGTTTTCAAATCGGGAAAGGCGATCTCGCCGGGGATATAGCTGACGCTTTTCATCACGTCCGGGGCATTTTTCCAGGGATTCAGGCCGTTTACGGAAACAGCGCCGCCGTCCGGCTTCAAAAATCCCATCATGTGCCGGATGGTGGTGGTCTTGCCGGAGCC
>JAJBVW010000017.1 GCA_020866945.1 Oscillospiraceae bacterium | reverse complement strand
ATAGCATGAAAAAACATCTTGCACCAAAGACAAGAACCTTCCTCATCGTGCTGGCAGCGTTTATCCTGCTGGCCCTGCTGCTGATAATAGGAAGTACTGCCGGCGGGGCGGCAGTGCTGTCCGCCCAGGTGGTATCGACCCCCGAGGAGCGGGTCGCCTTTCTGCAGGAATGCGGCTGGGAGGTGGACATCCAATCCGAGCAGACGCAGACCATCCATATCCCGGAGACATTCTCGGAAATATACGAGTCCTATAACGACCTGCAACGGCAGCAGGGCTATGACCTGACGTCATACGCAGGACTGGACTGCACACTTTATATCTATACTGTGACCAACTATCCCGACGAGGGACAGACAGTGCAGGCTAATCTCTACGTCTACAAAAACCGCGTCATCGGTGGGGACGTCCATTCCACCAACCTGAACGGTTTCATGATTGGACTGACGTAGTAAAACTGCAATCAGGCAAAATGCCTCAGCGTGAAAAAAGGAGCGTCGCATTTGCGGCGCTCCTTTAATACACAGAATGAATTACTCGTTGATGTCGATAACGACGCCGGAACCAACGGTGCGGCCACCCTCACGGATAGCGAAACGCAGGCCAGCCTCGATAGCGATCGGGGTAATCAGCTCAACGTCCATGTCAACGTTGTCGCCAGGCATACACATTTCAACGCCTTCGGGCAGGGAGATGACGCCGGTCACGTCGGTGGTACGGAAATAGAACTGAGGACGATAGTTGTTGAAGAAGGGGGTGTGACGGCCGCCCTCTTCCTTGCTCAGGACGTAGACCTGGCCCTTGAACTTGGTGTGGGGGTGGATGCTCTTGGGAGCAGCCAGAACCTGGCCACGGACAACAGACTTCTTGTCAATGCCGCGGAGCAGGCAACCCACGTTGTCGCCAGCCTCGGCGGACTCCAGGGTCTTGTGGAACATCTCGGTGCCGGTAACAACAGTCTCCTGGGTGTCACGGATGCCGACGATCTCTACCTTGTCGCCAATCTTGACGGCGCCGCGCTCAACACGGCCGGTCACGACGGTGCCACGGCCGGAGATGGTGAACACGTCCTCGATGGGCATCAGGAAGGGCTTGTCGGAAGCACGCTCAGGGGTCTTAATCCACTCGTCAACCGCGTTCATCAGCTCCCAGATGCACTCATACTCAGGAGCATGAGGATCGGTGGACTCGGAAACCAGAGCGTTCAGAGCGGAGCCCTTGATGATGGGGGTGTCGTCGCCGGGGAACTCGTACTGATCGAGCAGCTCGCGGACTTCCATCTCCACCAGCTCCAGCAGCTCGGGGTCGTCCACCTGGTCGCACTTGTTCAGGAACACCAGAACATAGGGCACGTTCACCTGGCGGGCCAGCAGCAGGTGCTCACGGGTCTGAGCCATGGGGCCGTCGGAAGCGGCGATGACCAGGATAGCACCGTCCATCTGCGCAGCGCCGGTGATCATGTTCTTGATATAGTCAGCGTGCCCCGGGCAGTCAACGTGAGCATAGTGACGGGAAGCGGTCTGATACTCGACGTGAGCGGTGTTGATCGTGATGCCACGAGCCTTTTCCTCGGGGGCCTTGTCGATCTGATCGTAGCCAGTGTACTCGGCGGCCTCAGGGTCGGCCATGTTCCGAACCTTGGTGATAGCGGCGGTCAGGGTGGTCTTGCCGTGGTCGATATGGCCGATGGTGCCGATGTTCACATGGGGTTTGGTGCGGTTATACATCTGCTTTGCCATTGCATTTTCCTCCTAAAAGTCAGATAAAATAATGTTCAGAATTGGGGTATTTCGTATGCCGTGCGCTGTGCCCCTTTGGGGCGTAAACGGCATGATAGCTGTAGGATGAACGCTTGGGTTCATTATACAGGAAACGGGGTTATTTTGCAACTGGTTTTTGCTCAATCCTTATGACGGGAGCTTACCAGCTTTTCCCGCAGGCTCTGGGGCAGCTCAACATAGTGGCTCGGCTCCATGCTGTAGTTGGCGCGGCCCTGGGTTCTGCTACGCAGATCCGTGGCGTAGCCGAACATGGTGGACAGAGGAACATTGGCCTCGATAATCACGACGCCGTTGCGGAACTCCTGGCCCGCAATTTGGCCGCGGCGGGAGTTTACATCGCCGATAACGTCGCCCATGTATTCCTCCGGAGTGGTGATGACTACCTTCATGATAGGCTCCAGCAGGGTGGCCCCGGCTTTGGCGCAGGCTTCTTTAAATGCCATGCTGCCGCAAATCTTAAAGGCCATTTCAGAGGAGTCAACCTCATGGAACTGGCCGTCCAGAACGGTGGCCTTCACGTCCACCATGGGATAGCCTGCCACAACGCCGCCGGCCATAGCCCCCTGGATGCCCGCATCCACGGCGGGAATATACTCCTTGGGGATTGCGCCGCCGGTGACGGCATTGATAAACTCGTAGCCCTTGCCGCTTTCGTTCGGCTCGATCATCAGCTTGACCTGAGCAAACTGGCCCTTGCCGCCGGTCTGACGGCTGTAACGCACGTCCACCGTAGCGGGCTTTGTGATGGTCTCCTTATAGGAAACCTGGGGCTTGCCCACATTGGCCTCCACCCGGAACTCCCGGAGCAGACGGTCAACGATGATTTCCAGATGAAGCTCGCCCATACCGGCGATAATGGTCTGGCCCGTTTCCTCATCGGTGTATGCCTTAAAGGTGGGGTCTTCCTCCGCCAGCTTCGCCAGGGCGATGGTCATTTTTTCCTCGCCGGCCTTAGTCTTCGGCTCGATTGCCACGCGGATAACAGGCTCGGGGAACTCCATGGATTCCAGGACGATTTGATCCTTCTCGTCGCAGAGGGTGTCGCCGGTGGTGGTGTTTTTGAGGCCCACCAGGGCGATGATGTCGCCGGAATAGATGGTGTCCAGATCCTGCCGGTGGTTTGCGTGCATCAGCACCACGCGGGCCAGGCGCTCCCGCTTGCCCTTGGTGGAGTTCATGACCGTGGAACCGGCCGTGGCCGTGCCGGAATAGACACGGGCAAAGGTCAGCTTGCCCACATAGGGGTCGGTCATAATCTTGAACGCCAGGGCGGAAAACGGCGCGTCGTCAGACGGCTCGCGATGAATCTCCTCATCCGTCTTGGGATTGGTGCCCTTTACAGGGGGCACGTCCAGCGGCGAGGGGAGATAATCCACAATAGCGTCCAGCAGCTTCTGCACACCCTTGTTCCGATAGCTGGTGCCGCAGGTGACGCACACCAGCTTGCCGCTGATGGTGCCTTCCCGCAGGGCGGCGCGGATCATATCGGAGGGGACTTCCTCTCCCTCCAGGTACAGCATGGCTATTTCGTCAGAGAAATCCGAGGCCGCGTCGATGAGCTTTTCCCGGTACTGCTGGGCAAGCTCCATCATGTCCTCGGGGATGTCCTCCACCTTCATATCCTTGCCAAGATCGTCATAATATACGTCCGCCTTCATATCCACCAGGTCGATGATGCCGCGGAAATCAGCCTCACGTCCAATGGGGATTTGGATTGGCACGGCGTTGCACTTCAGACGTTCGTGAACCATGTCCAGCACGTTATAGAAGTCAGCGCCCGTGATGTCCATTTTGTTGACGTATATCAGACGGGGTACGTTGTAGTTATCGGCCTGACGCCAGACGGTCTCCGTCTGTGGCTCGACGCCGCCCTTGGCGCACAGGACGGTAACGGATCCGTCCAGCACACGCAGGGAGCGCTCCACCTCCACGGTGAAGTCCACGTGACCCGGTGTGTCGATGATATTGATGCGGTGATCCCGCCAATGGCAGGTGGTGGCGGCGCTGGTGATGGTAATGCCTCTCTCCTGCTCCTGCTCCATCCAGTCCATAGTGGCGTTGCCCTCATGCACCTCGCCAAGCTTATAGTTGACGCCGGTGTAGAACAAAATACGCTCTGTGGTCGTGGTCTTGCCCGCATCAATGTGGGCCATTATGCCGATATTTCTTGTTTTTTCGAGAGGGTATTCTCTTGCCATCTCAGTCTCCAACCCTTTTTAGAAATCAATAACGGAAATGCGCGAACGCCTTGTTGGACTCGGCCATCTTGTGCGTGTCCTCGCGCTTTTTCACCGCTGCGCCTGTGTTGTTGCAGGCGTCCATGATCTCCCCCGCAAGGCGCTCCTTCATTGTCTTTTCGCCGCGCTTGCGAGCATAGCTGACCAGCCAGCGCAGACCAAGGGTCTGACGGCGGGCAGGCCGCACCTCGATAGGCACCTGATAGGTCGCGCCGCCCACACGGCGGGCCTTGACCTCCAGGCTGGGCATGATGTTGTTGAGAGCCTCTGTAAAGGCCTCCAGCGGGTCCTTGCCGGTCTTCTCCTTGACAATGTCAAAGGCAGAATACACAATCTTCTGGGCCACGCCCTTCTTGCCGTCCACCATGATCTGGTTGACGAGCTTCGTCACCAGAACGGAATGGTAAATAGGATCCGGCAAGATCTCTCTTTTGGGAACATTACCTCTTCTGGGCACTTAATCTTCCCTCCTTCATAAAAAATGAATTCACCGGTACTCGAAAGTGTCTTTCGACTTCCGTTTGCGCCCTGGCGTTCCCATATAGTATATAGAAACCAACAGGGCTGCTGTTGGGTATTCGCTGGAATTATTTCTTCGGGCGCTTTGCGCCGTACTTGGAGCGGCCTTGACGACGGCCATCAACACCCTGAGTGTCCAGAGTGCCGCGGATGATGTGATAACGAACGCCAGGAAGATCCTTGACACGTCCGCCGCGAATCATCACGACGCTGTGCTCCTGGAGGTTGTGGCCAATGCCAGGAATATAGGCCGTCACCTCATAGCCGTTGGTCAGACGGACACGGGCGATCTTCCGCAGAGCGGAGTTCGGCTTCTTCGGCGTAGAGGTACGCACAGCCGTGCAAACGCCGCGCTTCTGAGGGCTGGACAGGTCGGTCTCCTGGTTTTTCAGGGTATTCAGGCCCTTCTGCATAGCAGGAGAAGTGGACTTGTAGGTCACCTTCTTGCGTCCCTTGCGAACCAACTGGTTAAATGTGGGCATATTTTTTCTCCTTTCTTCAAAGATTTGCGCTCTCGCACAAAATAGAATTTTATCACCACCCTCCTATTGTGTCAAGAAAAAATATTGTAAAATGTTAGGGTGTTTTTTATACAAAATCCCATCCCTGCCCCGCAGGCGAGAAGACGCCTCCCGCACTGAGCGGAAGGCGTCTTTTCATAGGCGGGAGCCGGTTCACCCGGCCCCCTGCTGCAATGTTATTTACAGCGCGAAGTCGCCGGTATAGGGCAGGTTCTCGTAGGTCATAGTGCTGCCGTTGGCGAAGGTGTAGGTCACATTCACGGTGCCGTCGCCGTTATCGGCCAGGGCGGTGATGTAATCGGTGTTATACAGCTCGTCGCTGTCGTCAAGACCGGTGTAGACATACTCCCCGTCCTCCACGAAGATGACGTTGCCGGTGGCGTAGAACTTATCGGTGACGCCCACCATGCTGAAGGAGCAGGTGACGGTGTCGGTGCAGTCCATACGCACGGTGATGGTCTGGTCGATGTCCAGATACAGGGTGGAATTGTTCTCAAAGGTCAGCTCATCGTCGTTCCAGCCACGGACGGAGGAGTAGCAGTCGCCAGCCACGGCTACGGTAAAGGCAGTGGGGAACTCGCTGTCCGCGTCCACCTCAACATAGAGGCTGGCGGAGGTCCAGGTGCTGGTGCCGGCCACAGTGAACAGGGTGGTATCGGCATCGCCGCTCCAGACGATGGTGGAATCTACTACATGGAAGTATCCACGGCCGCCGCGGTCAGCACTGGCGATGGTGCCGCTGGTGTTCAGCAGGCTGGTGTTCACAAGAACCACCTCGCCCACGTCGGAGCTCATGGAGGTCTTGTTGGCGAAGTTCCAGCTGCCGCCGGTCTCCACCGTGGTGTTGGTCAGGACGGCCTGGCTGTTGCCGTTGACCTCCCAGCCGGAGAGCTTGGTGACAAAGGTGTTCACGAAGTAAGCGGAGCAGGTCTCATCCAGGACGGCGGCGCCGCTGTTTTCGATGCAGATGGTGTTGTTGAAGATAACAGTGCCGGAGCTTGCGTCGGAGTTGAAGATACGGCCGCTGTTCATGATGGTGTCGTTATCCAGCACCAGGATGCCGTTATAGAAGATGCTGAAGGGGTGGCCGCTGGCGTTGCGCAGGGTGGTGCCGTGAATAACGGTGGTGGAGGCGCTGCCGGCGTAGATGGAGCCAGCCGCCGTGGAGCCGGTGCCAATCAGGAAGATCTGGCCGTCGTCGTTGGAAACGGTGACAGAGGTGCCGCCGTCCGTGACCTGGAGGCCGTCGCCGCCGCCGAAGAAACGGTGGGAGTCGTCGCTGATGTCGTCGCCGGTGCCGGAGGCCTGGGCCAGAACGGTGGTGTTCTTCAGCTCAGCCTGCACGCCGTCGCGAATCCAAAGACCGGAGCAGTAGAAGGATCCAACGTCCGCCAGGTTCCAGCTCGTGCCGGTGGCGAAGCTGTCATAGCCCTCCACGCCCTCCAGAAGCAGAGTGCCGTCCTCCTCCAGGGTGTAGGAGAAGGCCAGGGAGACGTACTCCTTTTCGCCCTCATACTCGTCCATGGAGTAACCAGCCTGATAATAGATAGTGCCGGAGGTTTCGTCGGTGTCCGCCTCGTCCAGGATAACGGTGTTGTCCAGGATGATCACATAGTCGCCTACATAGAAGAAGGTGCAGCCTTCCCACTCCTCCTCGTCCACGGTGGCGGCGTCGCTGATGGTGACGGCGGCCATGGTGGTCAGGCCATAGTGGTTGGTCTCGGTGGTGTATTCCTCAATGCCCTGGCGCTCATAATAAGTAGCGGTGTCCAGATAGGTGTCCAGAGCCAGGTCGCCGTATTTGGTGGTGTTGTAGAGATAGGTGTCCTCGGTGTCGTCGTCAGGAACTTCCTTGGCGGCGTCAGAGGTGCCCTTCAGGGCGTAGAACACCACAACAGCGTCCCACTTGGTAACGGTCTCGTCAATAACGCTGTCAAGATCCACGTCAAGGCCAAAGTAGTCGATGACGGCCTGGGCGTTGGCCTCACGGCTGTCGCCAGCGGCCTCAGCCAGGGCCTCCGCAGCGGCATCGCCAGCCTCGTTCAGAGCGGACTGACCGCCGGTGATAGCGTTATAAATCATGTTCAGGAAGTCGCCCCAGTTGATAGCGCTGTCAATCTCATAGGCGAGCTGCCCCTCCACGCCCAGCTCGGTGCGGTATTTATACATACCGACCTCGTCGGTGTTGGAGCCGTCCGGGTCAACGATGCTGTCATACTTGAACAGACCGCCGGAGCGGAGGGCCGGGTTCAGCGCCTGGAACCAGGTGCAGTAATAGTGGCCCCAGAAGAAGTCGTTGAAGTCCTCGAACAGCTTGTTCATGTTGTCGGAGAAGATGCCGGTGATGTTGTCCCCGGCGGCAACTTCATAGGTGGTGTTGTTCATCCAGTAGTAGCGGAACAGCCAATAGCAGGCCTCCACACGGAGATAGCCGTCGCCCACGTCCACGGTGTCCGTGTCGTCCGTGGGGTTCACGTTCACCTGGCGGTCGGTCAGGAACTCCTCCCAGGTGTCGCCGCCGGTGGTGGCACCGTTATTCAGATACCAGTCCACCGCCGCATACAGCAGGTCGTAGTCATAGCCGGTGGTCTCGGCGGCCTCGGCGATCTCGTCCGCGAAGTCCTCCGCGCTGAACAGGTCGATAGCGCCGCCGATGATGGCGTCCGCCGTCCCCTCTTCATAATACACAGCGCCGGGGGTGTACTCGTCCGCGTCATAGCGCAGGGTGTAGCCGTTGTAGTCTGTGGTGGCGTTGAGATAAATCTCGTTGGCCTCGTAGCTGACCACATAGACGGGCACAGCGGTGAACTCGGTCTCGCCGTCGTCAAACAGGACATAGGCGTAGAACTCGTCCTCCGGGGCCTCATCGAAGGTCAGGGTCAGGGTCTCGCCGTCAAAGCTGGCGGCAACGCCCTCGGCCTCCTCCTCACAGGAGGAATCGGTGTAAAGGGCAACTGTCTCCTCGCCGGTGAAGGCCAGGACAGTGAAGGCGTCCTCCTGAGAGGCGTCGGTGGTGTTGTAGTAGCCATACAGGGTGTAGGTAGCCACTACCGCGTCGGCGCTCTCCATCTCGTAAACGCCGGTGGCGTATACGGGACGGTTTTCATAGTCCCCGCTGGAGGACTCGCCGGAAGCTTCCCCGGAAGCGCTGGAGGTTTCCCCGGAAGCAGTGGTGTCCGCAGTCTCCTCAGAGGCTTCGCCAGAGACGAACGCACCCACGGACATACTCAGTGCCAGGCACAGGGCCAGCAGCAAACTTAGGATTCGTTTGTGTTTCATGTACTCTCCTTTCCAATATATCAGTTAAACATCTGACCTTTTTATTATACAACAAATCCCGCTGTTGTGGGTGACACTTTTAAAACAAAAAGTAACAAATATTAAAGAAATGAAACATTTTAACAAGCTCTGCATATACTATTGACTGCTGTCAGGTTCTATCGGCAGACCCGCCCCGCCGGGTATCTGATGATTCCCTATCTGCTGTGGGTAACATTTGTGGGGTATCTGAACGCTGGGGTGTGGCTGCTGAATCGGTGACGTATGACAGCCCCTCCAGCTGCTCCCAAAATCCATCCCACGGACAAATAGTCGGCGGCAAGAAGGAAAAGGACATCGGCTCTCCTGTCTCCGGATGGCGGAAGGACAGCGTATGCGACCAGAGGGCGATGCCGCAGCTATCCTCCACCCGGCCGTATTTGCGGTCGCCCACCAGAGGGAACCCGCGGCTGGCAAACTGACAGCGTATCTGATGGGTACGGCCCGTGTGGAGCCGGATGGAGACCAGCGTCTGTCCATCCCGCCGGGCAATCGTTTGATAGGACAGAGACGCAGGGCGGGTGTCCTTTCCCGGTTCCGAGACAACATAGGTCTTGCGCTCCCGCGTGTCCCGGCGGAGCAAGTCCTCCATGCGTCCCTCCCCCGCCGGGCTGCCGTGAACCACAGCCAGGTATTCCTTTTGGAATCCGCCGTCCTGCATCTGTTTCCCAAGCTCGGATGCGGCTCTGGAAGACCTTGCCAGCACCATCAGACCGCCGACGACTCTGTCCAGCCGGTGAACCGTTCTCACACAGCCGTCCGGCTGGCCCAGCGCGGTTCGCACCAGCTCCGGCACGCCGCCCGGTTCATCCGTGGACAGCACGCCCGCGGGCTTGATGCAGACGGCAATGCGCTTATCCGTATATAATAGCTGTATCGGCTCGTTTTCCATTGGACTTTCCCCGAATTTCCTTATATAATAATGGTCAATAAAGATTATACCACGCCCCAGCCAGCGGAGCAACCGGCCGGGGCGGAAGGAGTCTCCTTTGGAAAAAGAGAAGAAAAACATAAGCAAACTCGCGCTCCCCTGTCCTCATGCCAAAAAATGCGGAGGCTGTCAGCTTCAAAACATGGATTATCCTCAGCAGCTTGCCTGGAAGGAAAACCGTGTCCGGCGGCTTATCGGGCGCTTCGGCCCCGTGCGGCCCATCGTGGGCATGGAATCGCCCTATCACTACCGCAACAAGGTGCAGGCCGCCTTTGGCTTGGACGGACGGCGGCGCATCATATCCGGGGTGTATCAGTCCGCCAGCCATCGCATCGTGCCGGTGGACAGCTGCATGATTGAGGACGAGACGGCGGACAAAATCATTGTGACCATCCGGGGCATGATGCCATCCTTCCATATGCTCGCCTATGATGAACGCACAGGCACCGGCTTTCTCCGTCATGTGCTGGTGAAGCGTGGCTTCACCACCGGGCAGGTCATGGTCGTCCTGGTGGCCGCCAGCCCTATTTTCAAGCTGCAAAAGCCCTTTGTGAAAAAGCTGCTGGAGCTGCACCCAGAGATTACCACCATTGTTTTGAACATAAACGACAAATTTACGCCCCTGGTGCTGGGCCAGCGGGAAAAGATTCTGTATGGCAAGGGCTACATTGAGGATGTTCTCTGCGGGAAGACATTCCGCATTTCGCCCCGGAGCTTTTATCAGATAAATCCCGTCCAGACAGAGGTCTTGTATAGTACCGCCATAGGCATGGCAGGTCTGACCGGACGGGAAACGGTGCTGGATGCCTACTGCGGCACCGGCACCATCGCGCTGATTGCCAGCGGCCAGGCCAAGCAGGTGCTGGGCGTGGAGCTAAACCGGGACGCCGTGCGGGACGCTATTGCGAACGCCAGGCAGAACGGCGTGACAAACTGCTGGTTCACCGCCGCCGACGCCGGAGAATACATGGAGGACATGGCCGCCCATCATGACCGCCCGGACGTGGTATTTATGGATCCGCCCCGCGCCGGCAGCGACGAAAAATTCCTTCGCTCCCTTCTCCGCCTCTCTCCGCCCAAGGTCATCTACATCTCCTGCAATCCCGAAACCCTCGCCCGTGACCTGGAAATCCTCCAGTCCGGCGGCTATAAGCTGGAAGCCGCCCAGCCGGTTGATATGTTCCCGTGGACAAGCCATTGTGAAACAGTTGTTCAGCTTTCCAAGGGAGAAATCACCTCCAGGAAAGTGCGTGTGGAGTTCTCTCTGGAGGATATGGATATGTCTGGGACTGAGAAATAACATCTGCATATTGTATGTGTATTTGAAATTCACGCCTGGTTCTTTATTTCGTGGTGAGTCAGGCGTGAATTATACTTTTGTGATTAGTGGGTCACTTTTTGAAACCGTAATGCCGCTAATAAACAGATTTTGGTACAAATCAAGAAAAACGCTCTTGCAACTTTTCTACTAGTCTCTCTGCAATCGGCGTGAAGACCTGATACTTCTTCCAGATGATATACATTTTCGTCTCCAGTTTTGGCGATAGAGGCCGAAAGCACAGGCCGCTGTTCGGACTGACATCAGCCAAACGGTCAAAGACCAGCAGGCACCCTAACCCTTCTCTGACGAAAACAGATCCATTATAAAACAGGTTGATGGTTCCGACTATGTTCAGTTGATCGACTGTCTCCCCGCACCATCTCGGAAGATCTGCACGAATGGACTGGGGCGAAGTAATGAGCGGTATGCCCTGCAAATCCTCTGGAGAAATCTCTGTTTTCTGCGCCAGAGGATTGTCTGTTCGCATCAAAAGTCCCCAAATGTCACCGCCCGGCAGGGAAAGATAATTATATTTTGACAGGTCAGGCGGCTCCACAATAACAGCGAAATCCGACAGTCCCTGTTCCAGATCATTCACTACCACACGAGTATCCCCACTGGTGATGTGAAACCGCAACCCCGGATATTGTTTGCGGAAATCTTTTACAACATCAGCCAAATAGTGAATTAGCCAGGATTCAGCGCACCCAATCCGCACATCGCCGCCTGTTATGTCATTCAGAGACTGAAATTCTCCTATGGTTTTATCCGCCATATCCAGAATGTCTTCCGCACGTTTGCGCAGCAAAATCCCTTCCTCAGTCAGATGTACGTTATAGTTTCCCCGGACAAACAGCTTGCATCCAAGTTCAGCCTCCAGCTCTTTGAGCTGTTTAGACAAAGTAGGCTGGGAAATATGTAGCATCCTGGCCGCACCGGTAATGCTGCCCTCCCTGGCAACTTCTATAAAATAACGTAAAACCCGCAATTCCATAACACACCCTCCATGCTCTGATCGTACTCTCATTGTAGCACAATCAGATATTCTATTCAAGAATATCCAGAAATAGAAACTAAGTATTTGCTATTCCTCCTGCACCAATATAAAATATAGCCATGAGGAGGTGAGCAGTCATGCCGGAAGCGAATAACGAATTCCAACGTTTCTATCAAAATCTCATAGACATTGGATTTGGTGAGGAAATGATCGCTCACTGCGTTCTGCTGCAAAAAGAAGGTCGAAACAGGGAATTGTTGCTCACATTGCAAAATAGCCGCAGGGATTTGCTGGAACGTATTCATACCGAACAGAAAAAGCTGGACCGCCTGGACTATCTTGTAAATTGGCTAAATAAGAAGGAGGCGAAGCAACCTTGACAGTTGAGGATATTATTGCAGACTACTATGATGAGACAACGGAAAATGAAGCGTGCAACGCCTACGCTGATATTCTTTATCAGGAGGCGCTCCGCATCACTATGGAGCTGAACAACCAATACCACACGCCGGATGAAATCAGGGAAATCATGAGCCGTCTGACTGGGCGGCAGGTAGATGATACCTTTCGGCTGTTTCCACCGTTCTATACGGATTTTGGAAAGAACACGCATATTGGGAGAGATGTTTTTATCAACTCGGGCTGTCACTTCCAGGATCAGGGCGGTATTGAAATCGGAGACGGCGCGATGCTCGGTCACAACGTGGTGCTGGCCACCATCAATCACGACCTGTCTCCCATACAGAACCGGAAGAATCACTATGCTCCCATCAAAATCGGCGCTCATGTGTGGATCGGTTCCAATGCGACGGTTCTCCCCGGAGTGACCATCGGTGAGTGGGCGGTTGTAGCGGCAGGGGCTGTCGTGACAAAAAATGTACCGCCTTTTACAGTGGTAGGCGGCGTACCAGCACAAATAATCAAAAAAATTGACGAGGAGGGGTAGCATGAAACGACTCATTGCGTTATTTCTTTCCGTCTACATGACTTCCATGCTGGCGGCTTGCAGCTCCGAAGGTGCGGAGTTATCATCTGATACTGAAAGCAGCACTGTCTCGATTACGGACAGTCAAACGGAAGCAGAACGCGAAACCAAAGGAACAGATATTGATGCACCGGAAGAAAACGGGGATGAAACGACTGGTTCAGACAGCATTTCTTCTAGCAGCAACATCCTGGTTGCCTATTTTTCCTGCACCGGCACAACAGAGCAGATTGCAGGATGGATTGCGGAGGAAACGGAAGCAGATATTTATGAGATCGTTCCGGAGACGCCTTATACCGAGGACGACTTAAACTACAACGACTCCTCCAGCCGCGCCAATCAGGAGCAGGCAGATTCCTCCGCCCGTCCTGCAATCTCCGGCAGTGTGGAGAACATCGAACAGTATGATGTGATTTTCCTCGGTTATCCCATCTGGCATGGGCAGGCACCGCGAATTATCAGCACCTTTTTGGAAAGTTTTGATTTGTCTGATGTGACGATCATTCCCTTCTGTACCTCCCACAGCAGCGGCATCGGCTCCAGTGCTGAAAATCTCCACAGCCTTTGCGCCGATACAGTTACATGGATGGATGGGCGGCGGTTCTCTGGGGATGCAACGGAAAATGATGTAGTTGAATGGGTAGAAAGTTTAGAATTACCGAAAAGTGAGGTTCGTAACGTGGGTGAATTTGACTTTGAAACGAAAACTGTGCTGCTAAACAGCGGTTATGAAATGCCCATCATGGGACTGGGCACCTACAGCCTGACAGACGAGGAATGTGCCGTCTCCATTGCGGCGCTGCTGGAGGCGGGCGGCAGACTGATTGACACCGCCTATATGTACGGCAACGAGGCTGCTGTTGGACAGGCCATCCGGGACTCCGATGTCCCAAGGGAAGAAATATTTGTAATCACAAAGCTCTATCCCAATCAATACAGCTATGCCGCCGATGCTATTGACGAAGCATTGGAAAAAATGGGGCTTGATTATATCGACATGATTCTCCTTCACCATCCGGGACACGGCGATGTATAAGCATACCTTGCGCTGGAGCAGGCCGAGGCTCATGTCAAAGTACATACGATTGGCCTCTCCAACTGGTATGTGGAGGAATTGGAGGAGTTTCTTCCCCAGGTGAACATTACCCCGGCGCTTGTGCAGAACGAAATCCATCCATATTATCAGGAAAATGATGTGATTCCTTATATTCAGTCCCTTGGCATTGTGGTGCAGGGCTGGTATCCCCTCGGAGGCCGAGGATATACATCGGAGCTGCTGAACAACGAAACCATCACTGCCATAGCTGAATCTCACGGTGTTTCATCTGCCCAGGTGATCCTTCGGTGGAATTTGCAGAAAGGTGTTGTGGTGATACCTGGCTCCAGTGATCCGGATCACATTCGGGAAAATCTCGACCTGTTCGGTTTTGAACTGACGGATGAGGAAATGGAGCAGATCAACGCTCTGGATCGGAACGAAAAGCACGACTGGTATTAAATTAAAGGTGGAAATCAAGATGAATATTCTGGTTCTTAACGGAAGTCCCCGTCCCACGGGCAATACAAAACAGATGATCGACGCCTTTGCGAAGGGTGCGGGGCTGAGCGGTCACCATGTAGATATAGTAGATGTCTGCAAGAAAAACATCCACGGTTGTCTCGCCTGCGAATACTGCCACACAAAGGATCGTGGAGTGTGCGTCCAGAAGGATGATATGCAGGAGATTTATGATCTCCTGAAAGAAGCGGAAATGCTGGTGATTGCATCGCCCATCTATTATCATGGCATTTCTGGTCAGCTGAAATGTGTGATAGACCGTTTCTACTCAGCGGCTTATCCGGTCAAACCGGCAAAGCTGAAAAAGGTCGCCATGATTTTATGCTCCGGCGACGCAAATATGTACAAAGGTGCTGCTTTTTCCTACGAGGGTGATTTTCTGGATTACCTTGGACTACAGGATATGGGAATCATTACGGTAGCCGGCAGTGTCACCAGGAAGAAGCTGCAAGAAGCAGAAACACTGGGAATGAATCTGAAATAACGAGGAGAATCTGAAAGGCTTATTTGCAAATACGATACCGCCTATTCCACCCCAGACTTGAGTTTGAAATATCCAAAAACTTCCATGTAGGATAGTGTTTATTCCTACATGGAAGTTTTTTGTAAGCCACAGCGAGGGATTATTCCCGCGCCGCGTTTACGTTACCCCGTTAAACCACGCCCCAAACGACCGTCGGTGTGCGTTCGTCACAACTTGTTTTCAAAAACTTAATAATATAGTCTCAAAAACCGGTTGACAGGCTACGATAAACCTGCTATGATTGTGTTATCTGGTTTTTAAAAACAGGTAATGCCATTTTGAATGGGAGGTTTTGCCAATGAAACGCAGAATCGTGTCTGATTCCTCCGCCAATATGCTGACATGGGAAGGGATGGATTTTGCCTCCGTCCCGCTGAAAATCATTGCGGGAGAGCGAGAATATGTGGACGACGAAAGCCTCGATTTATCTGGAATGCTTGACTATCTCCAGGACTACAAGGGCAAATCCGGCACCTCCTGTCCCAACGTGGCGGACTGGCTGGACGCCTTCCAGGGCGCGGACGAAATCTTTGCCCTCACCATCACAAGCTCCCTGTCCGGCAGTTATTCCATGGCGGTGCAGGCCCAGACGGAATATCGTGAGCTTTTTCCGCAGGCCAAGGTCATGGTGCTGGACACATTGTCAACCGGCCCGGAGATGGTACTTATCATGGAAAAAATACAGGAGCTGACCGAGGCGGGCCAGAGCTTTGAGCAGGTGGAAGCCGCCATCCGGGAATACAGCCGCCACACCCATCTGTTTTTTGCACTGGAATCCATGAAGAACCTGGCAAACAATGGCCGCGTCAGTCATTCAGTTGCTGCGGTAGCCGGGCTTTTGGGCATCCGTGTGCTGGGCGCAGCCAGTGAGGAGGGAACGCTTCAAATGCTTCACAATGGCCGGGGCTGGAAGCGCACCTTCCACGCCATTATCGAGGAGCTGGAAAAATATGGCTTCACCGGCGGAAAGCTCCGCATCGCCCACTGTCAAAATCCGTCAGCGGCGGAGGAGCTGGCGGAGCAGATCACAAAACGCTTTGGAAAATGCGACCTCTCCATCCACCCCTGCACCGCCTTGTGCAGCTTTTACGCCGAGCGGGGCGGGTTGATGGTCGGTTTTGAGGGCGTGTAAAGAAACCACAGGCGCGGGCGCGGCCCGCGCTTTGCGCTTTTTCACGGTTTGCGTAAATTAACTGTTGCCATTTCTGAAAAAAACGACTAAAATAAAGATTGCGGCGCTTATTGGAGGCCGCAAATTCTTATAATAATCGGAGAGAGAGCATGGAAACCAAGACAAACAACCGAAAAAAAACAACCCTCATCGTAGTGGTCGTATGCATCGTGGTGGTGCTGGCTGTGGTGATATGCTGGGCATCGTTCAGCCCCAAGGCCCTGGAGGGCGTGAAGGATATTACCATCAATGTAGAGCATTCAGACGGCACAGTGGCCACCTTTGACGTGGACACGCAGGAGGAGTACCTGTACGCCGCCGTAGCGGACATGGGGCTTCTGGAAGGCGAGGACAGCGACTATGGCCTGTTCGTCACCGTGGTGGACGGCGAGGAGGCAGATTCCTCTATTGGACAGTATTGGATGTATAACTGCAACGGCGAGATGGCACTCTATGGTGTAGAGACCCAGCCCATCGCCGACGGGGACATTTACGACTTCTACCTCTATATTTATGAGTAAGCTCTCCCTGCGGGAGCTTGTGGCTCTGAGCCTGATTGGCGCGCTGCTGGTAGTCAGCAAACAGCTGATGACCTTTTTGCCGAACATTGAGCCGGTCACTCTGCTGCTGATGTGTACCACCATGGTATATGGGCTGAAGGCCCTCTACCCTTGCTATATATTTGTGCTGCTCCAAGGGCTGCTGTATGGTCTGGGGATGTGGTTTATCAGCTATCTTTACATATGGGCCATGCTGGTGATGGTGGTATACCTGCTGCGGCGGAATACCTCCTGGGTCATCTGGACGGCGGTAGGGGCCATGTATGGGCTGAGCTTTGGGGCGCTGTGCGCCATTCCGTATTTTTTCATTGGCGGCTGGCAGATGGCCTTCGCCTATTGGATTGCAGGCATTCCCTATGACCTGCTCCATCTGGCCGGCAACGCCGTTATGTGCGGTATATTTTTAAAGCCCCTGACAGGGCTTTTGCGGAAGCTGGCTGCCGGGAAATATCCTCCGGCAGTCTGACGCAGAACAGGAGGTTGCATATATGACGGAAATCACGGAAATCGAGGAATACAAGGCCCAGGCGGCGGCCGCCATGAAGGAGCTTGTCCAGGCGGCGCGGCTCTCCCCCGGCCAGATTGTAGTGGTGGGATGCAGCACCAGCGAGGTGACGGGCCACCGCATCGGCAGCTTTTCCGCGCCGGAAATTGGCCAGGCTCTGTTTGAGGGGATACAGTCGGTGCTGACCCCGCTGGGGCTGTTTCTGGCCGCCCAGTGCTGCGAGCATTTGAACCGGGCCATCGTCATCGACCGCCCGACGACGGGCCTGTCGCATCTGCCGATGGTGAACGTAGTGCCGCAGCCCAAGGCGGGAGGAAGCTTTGCCACCGCCGCCTATCGTGGCTTTGAGCATCCCGTAGTGCTGGAACACATCCGCGCCGACGCCGGTTTGGATATTGGCGGCACACTGATTGGAATGCACCTCCGGGAGGTGGCCGTTCCCGTCCGGCTGACGCAGAACCGCATCGGACAGGCAACCGTTCTGGCCGCACGCGTCCGTCCCAAGTTCATTGGCGGCGAACGGGCAGTATATGACGAGCGCTTAAAATAATGCGCAGCTTCATAATTTAATTATCAGCGCACCTTGAGCAAAAAGGGTTCAATTCTCGAAATTGAACCCTTTTGCTGTCTCTATTCTCCTATTCGGGCCTGTCGGCTGTATGGTTTCCTCCATGCGGCGCTCATCCGCCGGACACAAAAGTCTCCTTTGTGATGGTCTGGCCTTCGCCATCTATCCACAGCGCACCGTCCATAGGCCGTTCCGCAAAGGACGCAAAATAGCGCTCCTCCAGAGGTATCCATTTCTCCAAAAATACCCTCAGCCCCTCCGGGCCGTTGCGCTGGCTTATGCGGCGGCGCTGCTCCGCTCTCCCAACAGTCAGAAACACCCGGCAGTGGTAATGCGCCCACAGGGCCGGATGGCAGCTGTAGCTTCCCTCCACAATCGTTATAGGGGAGGGCTTTATGAAAACCGGGGGTCGGAACATCCCGCTGTGGCAGTCGTAGGGCTGATAGGAAAACGCCTCCCTCCGGCACAGCGGCTCCAAAACCGTTGCCAGAAACCTCTCGTAGTCCACATTCCCCCCAGGCTCCGCCAGGCGCTGAACCGTTCTCTGCTCTGGCCGGAGGAAGAAATCATCCATATGCACCACGCCGCAGGAGAGGGTCTCCCCCAGCCGCCGGGCCAGGGTGGTCTTTCCTGCGGCGCAGCGACCGTCAACGGCGATAACAGCAGGCGAGGGCGCAGGGTGCGCCCTCAGCCACTGCAAAACGATTCCGGCAGCGTCAGGCTGTTGCATCTTCCGCTGCGTCCTTCGCCGGAGGATTTTTCGAGAAGCGCACCAGCCCGGTGCGATCCAAGGCCACCATAATGGCCGGAATCAGGACAAGCTGGATAACGATGCCCGGTATGGCGTTCAAAAACGCGCCGGACATGAAGGCCGCCCAGGTAAAGCCGTTGTCTCCCAGGCCCAGCAGGATAATCTCCACCACACCCCACACGGCCCGGCCCGCCAGCATGGCGGCAATCAGGCAGCGGTAGAGGGCCACAATGCACTTCCAGCGGGAGCGGGAATATAAAAACCCCGTCACAAAGCCATAGGTGGCCAGCTCAAAGGCCATGGCGATACCGTTGGGATAAAAGGGCGGCATACCGAACAGGACGCCCCGCAGCAGGGGGGTGATGAATCCCACCACCAGGCCGTACTGCCAACCGCAAATCAGCCCACACAGCAGCACAGGGATATGCATCGGCAGCAGCATATTGCCAATCTGGGGAATCTGCCCGGTCAGGAAGGGCAGCACCAGCCCCAGGGCCAGGAACATGGCGCCCAGGGAGGTATTTCTAACGCTTGTTTTTCGTTTTTCGCTCATGGGTCTGTCTCCTTTTAGTCGATGGAAATGATTTCATACTCCCGAACCCCCAGGCCAAGCTGGGCGGCGGCTTCTACGGTGTGGATGCCATGGCGGGAATCCATCCGCTCGATGAGGGACGTCTTCCCAGGGTCGGGGGAATTTATCACCGCGTCATAGCAGGCCTGATCCAAGGCCACCGGGTCGATGGACGCGAAAATGCCGATGTCGGCCATCTCCGGCGGGTGGGGGTTGGAGTCGCAGTCGCAGTCGATGGAAAGATTGTTCGCCACGCTGATATAGAGGATATTGTCCTTCCCCATATAGTCGATGACGCTCTTGCAGGCATCCGCCATAGATTCCAGAAAATCGTCCTGCTCTACCGGGGTATTCCACACGGCCTCGCAGTCCGAAGTAACACCAGCAGAGTGGATGTTGGCCTTGCCGTGAGAGGAGGCGATGCCGATGCTCATGTTTTTCAGCGCGCCGCCGAAGCCCCCCATCATATGCCCCTTAAAGTGGGAGAGAATCAGCATGGAGTCGTAGCTGGTAAAGTGGCTGCCCACAATGTTGGTCTTCAGATGGAACCCATCCTTCACCGGAAGCTCTACCTCCCCCATCTCGTCCATGATGTCGCAGGGGGCCATGGCGGAAAAGCCATGGTCTTTAACAGTCTGCCAGTGATCCTCCAGTATCATGCGCTTGCCCTCGTAATAGGTGAAGCACTCCACGATGGTGCCCGTCACCAGATGGGTCAGGTCGCCGATAAGAGCGGGCTGGAGAAAATTGTGACCGCCCGGCTCGCCGGTGGATATTTTCACGGCCACCTTGCCGTGGAGATTCCGGCCCAGGGCCTTATAAATGGCGATCAGGCTGGCCGGGTCAATTTTTTGCGTAAAATAAACCTTTGCTTTTTCCATGGTTTTACCTCCAAAAAAATGTTTTATTGATGTTATTATCCCGCATAAGTGATATTTTTGTCAGAATCTAGCGTGAAATTGGGAGCACTAGTGGAATCTGTCCGCCGCGCTCCCAAATGCTTGAAGCCCATAAACGCAGGTTCTTATTACTGCTGATAGGTCTCCAAAAAGTCGCCAATCTCCAGCACAGCCTGATAGATTTTCTCCGCCTCCGGGAGAAGCACCAGGCGGAAGTGATCGGGTTCAGGCCAGTCGAAGCCGCTGCCGGCTACGATAAGGATATGCTTGGCGGCCAGCACATCGAAGGCAAACTGCTTGTCGTTTTTCACCTTGCCGCCCAATATCTTCGGGAACACATAAAACGCCGCATGGGGCCGCCGATAGGACACCAGACCCCGCTCCGCCAGCGCGTCCAGAGCCTTGCAGGCCGCCTCACGCTGCTCATAAATACGCCCGCCGGGAACCAGCATAGCCTTGGTGCTCTCCGGGTCGTTCATAGCCGCCGGGATGACAAGCTGAGTCAGGGCGTTGCCGCAAAGGCGCATGGCGCAGAGCTTGCCCAGGCACTCCTTCAGCGCCGCCGTCAGGTCGCGGGGGCCGGAAACCACCGCCCAGCCGCAGCGGAAGCCGCAGATGATGTGGGACTTGGAAAGACCGTTGAGAGTGACCACCGGCAAATCCGGGGCGATAGCCGCAGTGGAACGATAGGGCACATCGTCGATAATAAGGCGGTCATATATCTCGTCGGAAATAACCAGCAGGTCATGGCGCCTGGCAAATTCGCAGACCTGCTCCACCAGCTCCGGGGCGTACACCTGGCCGGTGGGGTTGTTGGGGTTTATGAGCAGGACAGCCTTGGTGCGGGCCGTGACCTTTTTCTCCATGTCCGCCACGTCGGGGTACCAGTCAGACGCCTCGTCGCAGGTATAGAACACAGGCTTTGCCCCGGCAAGGTAGGCGGCGTTTGACCACAGGCTGTAGCTGGGGGCAGGCATGAGCAGCTCATCCCCGGCGCTCAGAACGCTGTTGCAAATCATGGGAGCCAGCTCACTGACGCCATTGCCGATATAGATGTCATCCGGGGTAATATCCTGGAGACCACGGCTGGTGTGGTATTCCGCCAGGGCCTGACGGGCCTCCGGCATACCCTTGGCATCGCAGTAAGCCACAGCCTTGTCCGCATTGGCGAGCAGGGCGTTTTTCACGCTGGGGGGCATGGTGAAGCCAAAGGTGGCGGGGTTGCCGGTATTCAGTTTTAAAACCTCTATCCCCTGGCGGCTCATCTCCTGGGCCTTCTCAAACACAGGGCCGCGTATATCGCTGTGAACGATTTTCAGCTTGTCAGAACTTTCCACGGGTTTCATTGTCATAACGCTCCTATATATAAAATATTGTCAGCTGTATTTTGCGGCGAAGACCGCCACCGGATACCGATAACGGATATTATAATATATATTAGCACATCTTTCCACTCCGCGCAACACTTCAGAAAAATTGTCTGCCGTCCCGCTCTGCTTAACAGCGCTTTCAAGGACGCTGCGTTTAGTTTATCATACAGGTCAATACATCAGCAATGCAAAAACGGTTAAATTTATGCAAAAGCCAAGCAAAGAACTTGACCATCAGTCAAAGCTATTATCAAAACCATGAATTTTGTAATTATTTGTAATGGCATAGCACTTGCAAAATCATAAGATTCTGTTATAATGTTGATTATAATTTTTGCGGATGCAATCAATAGGAGAGTATACTATGAAATTTTTGAAAAAGCTCAAACTGCCCGCCTGGATATTTATCGGGCTGATACTCGGTATCCTGGCCGGTCTGTGTTTCCTGGGGAACCCGGATTTTACGACCAACTACATTAAACCCTTCGGAACCATTTACATTAACCTGCTGAAATTCCTGGTGGTACCGGTGGTGCTGACCTCCATCATCAGCGGCGTTGTCAGCATGGGTGACATCAAGCGCGTCGGCTCTGTGGGCTGGAAAACCATTGTCTACTACCTCTGCACCACCGTGGTGGCCATCGTCATCGGCCTGGCTTTCGCAAGCGGCGCTAAGGCTCTGAACCTGTTCCCGGTGCTGGAGGTTTCCGGCCTTGAATATGAGGCCAGCAGCTCTAGCGTTATGGACGTGATTGTGAACATCTTCCCCTCGAATATGTGGGCAAGCTTCACGGACGCCAATATGCTCCAGGTCATCGTGATCGCCCTGTTCCTCGGCGCGGGCATTCTGATGGCGGGGGAGAAAGCGAAGCCCTTTGCCACCTGGATTGACTCCGTCTATGCGGTGATTATGAAGATTATGATGATGATCATCAAAATCACCCCCATCGGCGTTTTCTGCCTGATGTGCAACGTGGTGGCTGTGAACGGCCCCTCTATTGTCGGCTCCCTGTTCCTGGTCATTCTGGTTGCCTATCTCGCCTATATCGTTCACTTCCTGGTGTGCTATGGTGTTTCTGTCAGGTGCCTGTCCGGCAAGAAGTTCGGCAAGTTCGTCAAGGGTATCTGGCCGGCCATGAGCGTGGCTTTCACCACCACCTCCTCCGCCGCTACGCTGCCTCTTACCATCGAGTGCTCCAACGACATGGGCGCCGACCCGGAGGTCAGCGGCTTTGTCCTGCCCCTGGGCGCCACCATCAACATGGACGGCACCGCCATCTATCAGGGCGTGGCCGCCGTGTTCATCGCCACCTGCTACGGCATCGACCTGACCATCGGCCAGATGGCTATGATCGTCATGACCGCCACCCTGGCCTCTATCGGCACCGCAGGCGTTTCCGGCGCGGGCATGATTATGCTGGCCATGGTGCTGGAGACCGTCGGCCTGCCTGTGGAAGGCATTGCGCTGATTGCCGGTGTTGACAAGCTGTTTGACATGGGCCGCACTACCCTGAACATCGTCGGCGACTCCACCTGCGCTCTGTACATGACAAAGCTTGACCAGAAGCGTTCCGCCAAGAAGCTTGCCAAAGCCGGAGCCGCTGCCAGCGAGGAATAAGCCTTTAATCCAATCAAACTAAATCTCGTCCCATCAGGGCGACAGATGCACAGCGCTATGACGCTGTGACAGCCGTGGATTTTGTACTCCTTGTGCGTCAGCACAGGAGTACGGGATCCACGGATTTTTTATATGCAATGCAAATTGTGTCTCTCCTTCTGCTTCGATTCCCATTTTCTTTTACACATAGTAATGCTCCCTCCATGTTCGGCAGTGCTTTTTTCACTGTCTCTCATGAAGGGAGCATAGATGCCATTTCAGGCGGCTGTTTCCGTTTTTATCCCATAATTTCCTGCAAAAACGCTATGCTGTCCGCCACCATTTGCGGGGTAACGGTATGGGGGATACCCTCGTAGATGTTGATAACTGCGTTTTCGTTTCCAGCCTCCTGGATGGCCTCTATAACATTCTGTGCGCCGGTGCTGCTGAAATAATAGTCCGCCGTGCCGATGGCCATAAAGATGGGAATGTCCGTGAAGGATTCCAGATTTTCCGTCACATCAAGGCCCTCGATAGTGGTATATTTCACCTGAGAGTATCCGGCTTCCTGCTGCTGGTAGACCACTCTGACACTGCTTCGCATGGTCGTCATCCAGGCGATGCAGGAATCGTTCAGCCGTCCCTCGTTCCAGGCATCCGTATCACATATGCCGGAAATCGGCAGCAGCGCCGCCGGGGTATAGGAACCAAGCTCCGCATAGACCCACGTCTCAATGCCGCCCATGGAAAAGCCACCAAGGACAAAATCCTCTGTAGAGACATCCGGCACAATGCCGTAGAACTCGACTACCTGGTCAATATCAGTGACCGTGACCAACACGCTGGCCCAGTCGTCATAGAGGATGCCTTCCTCCGCCCGGTCGCCCTGACCATAGGCGTCCATGGAAACCGCGTGATAGCCTGCGACGGCGTAATCCTCCAGATAGGGCAGGACACTCTCCTTATCCAACCCAATGCCGTGAAGGAACAGCAGCAGGGGCTTTTCCTCCCCATCGTCTATATAAACCTCCACCAGCGGGATGTCGTCCAACGTGATGGTGCGGGTCACAAGAGTACCTTCCTCTGTCTCTGAACGGGATTCCGTGTCCACAGACAGCTCCATAGCCCGTGTACGGCTGTTGATGTCCACTACATCATACAGGGACACCAGCGTGGTAGCCCCAAAGGTCAGACTGTTCGCCGTCAGGACATCGGAATCCTCTGTAGACGCCAGGGCTATGGTCTTTACCGCGGCCATGGCAGAGGAATCTTCCCCCTCCTCAGCCGAGGCGCGGATGCCATAGACGCCCATCACGATGGCAGCGGACAACGCGAAAATCACAACACGATCTAACCATTTCTTAGCCTTTTTCACGGGATACATGGCTGTCACCTCCGTTGTGATACCATGGTACAGCCCGCGAATGAAGCTAAAATGAACAAAAATGAAGTCTAGATTAAGTTTTTTATTATTTCGGACGGTATTTCCCCGTTCTTGATATTACCGACCAGGGAGGCTCTGCACCGCATCCAGAGGCATAGTGAAGACAAACTCGCTGCCCTTGCCCTCCTGGCTGGCGAGGTCAATGCGGCCTCCATGAAGCCGGGCAATCTGCTGGGCCATGGAGAGGCCCAGACCAAGGCTGCCGTCCTGATTTGCACGGGCGGGATCCGCCTGATAAAAACGGTTCCATACCTTCTCCTGGTCAGCTCTGGAAATGCCGATGCCGTCGTCCCTCACGGAGAGATATGCGGCCTCAGCCCCGGCGGACAGCGTGACCCAGATGTGGCCCCCGGCCCGGCCATATTTATAGGCGTTGGTAACAAGATTCTGAATAAGGCTCATTATAAGCCCGGAATCCGCCCGCACGAATATATTGGGCTGTAT
>JAJBVW010000136.1 GCA_020866945.1 Oscillospiraceae bacterium | reverse complement strand
ATACAGGTAAATCCACGTTTCTACAAATCGGAGGTCATTACATATTGTCTATAAAAGAAATATCTCCGCCGCCTCTCGCGTGCCTTGACACTCTCTCAGGAAGAAAGATATAATAATACACAATACGTCTAATTGTATCATGGCAAGGTACAATTATGCGTTTGACTGCTGTGAACACATCATACGAGGGGAGAACATTGATGAAAACAAAGACGATGAAAAAATGGATTTCATTGCTGCTGGCGATGGTGCTTTTACTGGGCATCGTCGGCTGCGGTGAGACAGAGACATCCGTGAGCGAAGCGGAGGAAGCAACCTCCGTATCGTCAGCAGAAGGCGACGGAATAGCGGATTCAACAGAGGAAGCGGCCTCAAGTGCGTGGGTCTATGACGAGGACTATGTCAGACAACACATAGAGTTTTTGCAGAGCGAGGAATACGAAACCATTTCAGAAACGCGGGGCAGTCTCGCGTCGTCGCTTGCGGAGGCTTATGAGGAGGCTGGCCTCAATTCCGTCAATCAGACATGGCAGTGGATTTCCTCGGTCGGCGGTCTTTTTGGTAAGGGCGACGTGGACGATACGCTGACGGACACGCTCACACTCACCAATGAATATGAGCTTCTTGTGGCATATCTAATGAATACGACCGCCTCGGCGGAGGTGGTTGAGGATATTTATCTGTCGGATTATATCACATCAACCGAAGAGACTCTGACCCAGCTAGTCAGCGTTCTGGAGCCTGTCAACGATGCAAGCGAGGCAGTACAATATCTTTATAAAACGCTGGATGCCTTTGAAACGCTGGAGGGCGCGACGACGGCGGCGAAAGCAGCCAGCGCGCAGACGCTCTTCTCCGATGCTCTCAGCAAGGTGGAGGGAGTTTATAACGCCCTTCCCTCTGCATCACAGACGGCTATACAGACCGGCCTGGGTGCCGTCGGATTTGTGGCAGATGTGATGAAATATTCCTCTGCGTCGATTTCGGAGCTGCTGGAAGCGGCGGCGCTATACACAACCTGCGTACAGGCATCATCTGAATGGACGCAGATATGGAGCAGTATCTCCGCAGCCGCCAGGGCCTCCGATGACGAGGAGGCCGAGCGTCTGGCGGACCAGATTGACGAAATTCTGGAAAGAATCCAGCTGACGGACGAAAGCGCCGTCGTCATGATTATTCAGGAGGCTGCGGAGGCAACAACTGGCAACGCAGTAGCTCTTTCTGTTTCGATGGCCAGCAAAATGCTGGATGTTTGTATGCTTAACTGGCCGATGGGCAGAGCTGTCCGCATGGGGCTAGTTTCCGGCATCACCGTCTCCAACGTTCTGACCAATATGGACGACATCGCCTATTACGGAGAAATGATGTTAAAGACCGGTGTACTGGCAGTGTACGCCTATGAGGTCATGGAAAGTGCCGCGGCTGCGCTGAAAACAGCAACAAAGGACGGAACCGTGACAAACACCCACGAGGCTTATGAGGCGGCGCTTCGTCTGGACGAGGCATTTAATATATATATAAGGAAATTCAGATTGCGGCCTGTGATTATGGAATCGCATACGAGCAGGAGATTGCCACCGCACCGCTCGGGTATATCTTCAAATATTCGTCCGATGATGAGATTGCGGGTTCAGTACTCCTGCTTGCGGACAAGGCCGACTGGTCAAGCTATGCCTGCCATGATTTCAGCTATGAGGTCGTCAACAACGGCGGGACAGCCGTCGGCTATATGGGCAACACCTATTATTGGCGTTATCACGAGGGAAGCTTTGAGGATACAGCGCTTTATGGAAATTTCTCAAATGTATCCGGGGAGGTAAACCAGCTGATTTGCCGGGCTTCTGATGGAACAGAGACTGTCTTCATAGAGGACTGCGGCTATGGACAGATATACATTGTCGGGGAATACCTGTTTTATCGTGTCGATTATTCCACGTGGAAAAGCTGCAAGCTGGACGGGACAGCGTTTGGCACCTACGAATCCATACTGATTTATGGCGTGTCGGAAAAGGAACAGGCCCTGGTCGTATATGATTACAGCGGCGAGGATTCGGTTTATGAGACGCTTTATCCCGACGGAACCCGGGTGACGCTGGCAGATGGAGACGTAGATTATATAGGCATTTATGGTTACTATATGTACTATGGCACTTATCTGGGTGACGGTCAGGCATTGGAGGTTTATAAAACACGACTTGACGGTATGGGCGGCGGCGCTACGGAGCTGCTGGCAACAGTCTATACGACGGAGGAAGCGGCTTCCTATGGCTATATCAGCGCGGGCGATGCAATCTTCAGCGAGGAAGGCCTGTATTTAAGCTACGGCGTCTACGCGGGAACCGGGATTTTCTTCTCCGATGGAGGTGTTTCCCTGATAGACTATAACGGCGGAAGCAGGACGCTTGTGCATGCGGATTCGGAACAGGAGCTTACCTTCGCCACCATCTATCTGCAGGAAACGGAAAATGCAGATGGCACAACGGAGCAAACGCTGTATTACCAGAGCGGTGACTCCTATTCCTATGTTGGCCTGTGGAACGACGACTGGGTAAC
This sequence comes from Oscillospiraceae bacterium, assembly GCA_020866945.1. Lineage (GTDB taxonomy): Bacteria > Bacillota > Clostridia > Oscillospirales > Oscillospiraceae > CAJOIG01. The sequence continues at coordinate 3,077 of JAJBVW010000136.1, read as the reverse complement.
GCAGGGCGTGTATGCGTTGGATTTGGACAGCGGAGAGTCAACCGCCTCGACCTTTACGCTGAGCGGAATCGGCGATGTGGTCTTTGACAACGGCAGTGTTTGTGTACTCCTGGACGAGAGCGGGGTCTATACAGAGATAATCTCCACAGCCCAGGCCCAAGCCCTCGGGTACAGCGGAATCGGTACTGAGGACAGCGAATATAACAGCGGAAGCAATACTGTCTATATAGCCGATTTAAATATCATCGATGGCTATGCTTACTTCACTGTAGCGGAAATTTTGGCAGACAGTTCCCTGAACGTTGGCTGGCGACAGGGCTATCGGTGCGTTTCCATGCGGCGATACATGACGGAGATTGGCTCGGGTGAGTTTACGCTGCTCAACGAGTATTAAGGCATAAACACCTTGCTGAATAGATTCAATTCATATACTAAATAGACTGAAACTCCCGCGGTTCACGCTGCGGGAGTTTCCATCTGGCAAATTGACAGAAAGGGAAGTATTTGATAAGCTATTATACAGTACAACTTTTAGGGAGTGACAAGCATGATTTTGACCATAGACCTCTCCAACAGCCATATCACCATGGGCGGTGTAGTGGACGGCAGAGTGATGTTTTCCTGTGATTTGACGACGGTCAAATTCCGAACGCCGGACGAATACAGCGTTTTGATGGGCCTTATGCTGGAACGGCATCAGGTGGACTGCCGAAAGCTGGAGGGATGTATTCTCTCCTCCGTGGTGCCGGAGCTGACGCTGTCCATCCGCCGCGCGGCGGAGATGCTGACCGGCATAAACCCCATGGTAGTAGGGCCAGGCGTTAAAACCGGGCTGAACATCCGGTTGGATGATCCATCTGAGTTGGGCAGCGATTTTGTTGCGGCCTCTCTGGCAGCTCAGGCGCGTTATCCTTTGCCGGTTGCTACGGTGACCATGGACACGGCCATGGGCATTGGCGTCACGGATGCCAGCGGCGCATACATTGGCGGCGTGATTGCTCCCGGCGTAATGATTTCCACCTCCGCCCTGTCCAGCCGGGCCTCCCTGCTGCATAACGTCGTTCCCCAGGCGCCTGGTCATATCATATGCAAAAGCACGGACGAAAGTATGCGTTCCGGCATCATATACGGCGCAGCGGCTATGCTGGATGGACTTCTCACCGGCATTGACGAGGAGCTGGGCCAGTCCGTCACCGTGGTAGCCACCGGCGTATGGGCAGAGGCCGTTATCCCCCACTGCCGCCGTCAGGGCATCCATCTGGACAAAGACCTGATTCACGAGGGCCTGTGGCTCATCTGGAAACGAAACCAGCGGAAAAAATAAATTATCCATGGCATCGCCGGTAAACGCACCCTGTCCGTGAAATATTTACTCACACTTTCCCGATGATGCTCCGCGACAAGCCTTTCTGATAAATCAATACAGAAAATCACGCCACCAGGCAATCGGTGGCGTGATTTTTATAAATGTATGGATATAGGCAGGAAAATTACGATTACTCCGCAGCCTCGGCGGTCTCAGCGTTCTTGATTTCCGCTGCGTGCTCCGCCTGAATGTCAGGGAAGACGGAGAGCATAGGCTCAATGTCCTTGCCGCGGAGCTTGCGGTCAACATAGTTCTGGGTAATCCGCATGACCTGCGGGGACAGCACCAGCACGGCAATCAAGTTCGGAATCATCATCAGGCCGTTCAGGGTATCGGCAATATCCCAAGCCAGGTTGTCGCCCATGACAGCGCCGCCGAAGATGGCAATGACGAAAATCACGCGATAGATGATGGTGTACTTCTCACCGAACAGATACTCGAAGGACTTGGTGCCGTAGTGGCTCCAGCCAAGAATGGTGGAATAAGCAAACAACGCAATGGCGATAGCCACAAAAGCGCCGCCCACAACGCCGAAGTGCATACTGAACACGGTGGCAACGATGTTGGACTTGGAGATGGCCTCACCGGCATACTCGGTGACGGTCACGCCGGTCTCCAAATCAACAAGGCCGGAGGAGAGAACGGCGAAAGCGGTCAGAGTGCAGACGATGATGGTGTCAGCAAACACCTCGAAGATGCCCCACATACCCTGGCGGACAGGCTCCTTGACGTTGGAGTTGGAGTGAACCATAACGGAAGAGCCAAGGCCGGCCTCGTTGGAGAACACGCCGCGCTTGCAGCCCTGCTCGATGGCGAGCTTAATGCCGTAGCCCACAACGCCGCCGCCAGCGGCCTTCCACGCGAAGGCGCCCTTGAAGATAGCGCCGAACACGGCAGGAACCTGGGAGATGTTGACGATCAGGATAATGATGGCACCGACGATGTAGAGAATGACCATGAAGGGGACGATCTTCTCAGTCACGTTGGCGATACGCTTCAGGCCACCCACGATGACCAGGCCAGCCAGAACGAGAACCAGAATGCCGCTGACCCAGGTGGGGATATGGAACACGGACAGCAGGTTGCCGGAGATAGAGTTGACCTGGGTCATGTTGCCGATGCCGAAGGAGGCCAGGAAGCAGAACACCGCGAACAGAACGGCAAGCACCTTGCCGATGCCCTTGCAGCCCTTCTTTGCGCCCAGGCCGTCCTGGAGGTAATACATAGCGCCGCCGGACCACTCGCCGTTTTTATTTTTGCGGCGATAATAGATGCCCAGGACGTTTTCGGAATAGTTGGTCATCATGCCGAAGAAAGCAATGAGCCACATCCAGAACACAGCGCCAGGGCCGCCGACAATGATAGCGCCAGCCACGCCGACGATGTTGCCGGTGCCGACCGTAGCCGCCAGGGCGGTGCAGAGAGACTGGAACTGGGAAATGGACTTATCCTTGGTGTGTCCCGTTACGTTCTTGTCCTTGAAGATGGCGCCGATGGTGTTTTTCCACCAGTGCTTGATGTGGGAAAGCTGAAAGACCTTTGTCAGGACGGTCATCAGCACGCCAACGACTGCCAGCAGGATAATGGCCGGCCAGCCCCAAACTACGTTGTTAATGGCGCTGTTAATGTTGGTAACTACTTGCAGCATTTCTAGTTATCTCCCTCTGAGTTTTGATTTCCCGGCCAACAAAAAATGGATAAGCCAAAGCCG
>JAJBVW010000116.1:832-5756 GCA_020866945.1 Oscillospiraceae bacterium | reverse complement strand
GGTGTCGGGACTGAAGAATATATTTTTTTTCGTAGATTGAAGCGCATTTTTTTCCTGGCGCTGCAATAATTAGATGGGAAATGCCGGATAAATATGGCGCTTTCCCCAACAGGGATGGACGAAAATACGGCCCATGTCCCAAACAGAATATATGACCGCTGGCCTGCGTGAGGGATAATAGGTCTTGAAAAAAACGCCCTGCGCCGTTATAATGGTTTGTAACATTGATGGAAAGGATAACGGCCTCTTGTAGCAACAGTGTTCTCGAGGGCCGGAGGAGGAGCGATGGAGGTCATACGTTCCCGCCAGAATGCGCTGATAAAACGCTTTGTCTCCCTTGGCTCCGATGGCAAAACCCGCATGGAGTCGGGGGAATACCTATGTGCGGGCGAGACCATGCTCTGCGAGGCGATGGCTGCGCAGGCGGAGATAACCTGCGTGCTGGCGCTGGAGGAGCGGCCCGGACTGCCCAGCCGAACGGTGACGCCGGAGCTGCTGAAAGCGGTATCGCCCCTGCAAAACAGTGCGGGGCCGGTGTTTTCCGTGCGCATGAGGCCCCTGCTGCCGCCGGAGACGCTGCGACGCGTTATCGTGCTGGAAAATGTCCAGGATCCCGGCAATGTGGGCACTGTCCTGCGGACGGCGGACGCCTTTGGCATTGACCTTGTGGTGTTGTGCGGGGCCTGTGCCGACCCCTATAACCCAAAAACAGTTCGGGCCACCATGGGGGCGATATTCCGTCAGCCAGTGGTGAAAGTGGAGCTTTCCGGGCTGAAAGAGCTGCTGGGCGGTCTGCCGCTGTATGGAGCGGCGCTGTCCCCGGCGGCGATGGATATACGGCGGCTCCCGCCTCCGCCTGTGGCGGTTGCGATAGGAAATGAGGGCAAGGGATTATCGCCGGAGCTTTTGGCGCTGTGCGCGGGGCAGACAGTGATACCGATGCGCCCCTGCGCCGAATCGCTGAACGCGGCTGTGGCCGCCTCGGTGGCTATGTGGGAGATGACGCGCTCATGGCTAGACTGAAATATTGGATATGGCTGTCCTGTATAAACGGGGTGCGTCCCCTGGTAAAATATCAGCTGACAAAGGCCCTGGGCGGGCCGGAAAAGCTCTTCTTTGCCTCGAAGGACGAGATGCTCTCCTCCTGCGGGCTGATACGTCCGGGGGAGGCGGAACGCCTTACAGATAAAAGCATGGAGGAAGCCTCCAAGGTCATAGGCCGGTGCGAGGAGAAAAATATTTCCATCCTGACTCTGCAGGACGCAGATTATCCCGACCGGCTCCGGCAGATAGCCGACCCGCCGGTGGTGCTGTATATCATAGGCAGGCTGCCCGCTGTGGACGAGCTGCCCCTGATTGCTGTGGTCGGAACGAGGAAGGCCACGGCCTATGGCCTTCGCATGGCGGCCAAGATGGGACGGGAGCTTACTGCTGGGGGCGGTGTTGTGGTTTCCGGTCTGGCAGCCGGCTGCGACGGCGCGGCTATCCAGGGCGCTCTGGAGGTCGGCGGCGCGCCGCTCGGCGTTTTGGGAACGGCTGTTGACCAGGTTTATCCCAGACAAAACAAATGGCTCTTTGACGAGCTGCGTACCCGCGGTGCGCTGATAAGCGAGTACCCGCCGGGGATGCGAACTTATCCATCGGATTTTGTGGCGCGAAACCGTATTATAACGGGCCTGAGCCTGGGTACCGTAGTGGTGGAGGCGCCTATTCGCAGCGGCACCCGCACCACGGTGGAGCACGCCCTGGAGCAAAACCGGGATTTGTTTGCCGTGCCGGGAAACGCGGACGCGGCGGTTTGCGCCGGATGCAATGACCTGCTGGCCCAGGGCGCTATGGTTGCCACCTGCGGCGCGGACGTTTTGAGGGCTTATGAAAGCCGCAGCGAGCTGTTTTCTCAGGCTGCTGCTCCCACAGTTTTGCCCATACCTATTAAAAAAGAGATTGACAAGCCGGAAGACATAGTTTATATTGACCTCACGGACGAAATGGAAAAGCTGCCCACGGCCCAGCGGGATATACTCAAAGCGATGACCCGAACGGATATGCACGCTGATGAGATTATCCAGGAAACGGGCATTCCCGCGCCGGAGGCGCTGGCGGCTCTTACCATGCTGGAGATTACGGGCTATATCGTCCGAAGCAGCGGCAAGCGCTATACGCGAAAGGATAGGGCTGGCCGAAAATGAGAAGCAATATTGAGTGAGGAACCAGAAACATGGCAAAGACGAAAACCAATCTCGTCATCGTGGAATCCCCGGCAAAGGCGAGAACGATTGAAAAATATTTAGGCCCCGGCTATAAAGTTGTGGCCTCCATGGGGCATCTCAGGGATCTGCCAAAAAGCACCCTCGGGGTGGACGTGGACAATGACTTCCAGCCGGATTACCGGCCCGTGAAGGGCCGGGAGGACGTGATAGAAGACCTCCAGACGCGCGCCAAAAAGGCGCAGACTGTCTATCTCGCAACGGACCCTGACCGGGAGGGAGGGGAAATCTCCTGGCATTTGAAGGAGCTTTTGGAGCTGCCGGATGAGAAGGCCCGCCGGGTCACGTTCAACGAGATAACAAAAAACGTGGTGCGGGAGGGCATCGCGAATCCCAGAGACATCGACCAGGATCTTGTGGACGCGCAGCAGGCCCGGCGCATTTTGGATCGGCTGGTGGGCTATAAGCTCAGTCCGCTGCTGTGGCGAAAGGTTCGCAAGGGCCTTTCCGCTGGTCGCGTCCAGTCCGTCGCCACGCGCATGGTGCTGGACAGGGAGCGGGAGATACGGGACTTTAGGCCGGAGGAATATTGGTATATTTTCGCCCAGCTCGCCACCGAGAAGGGTGAGGCGTTCCGCGCCCAATTCCACGGCACGGAAAAGAAGAAAATGGAGCTTCACAGCGAGGCGGAGGTAGACACCGTTTTGAAAGCTGTGGAGGGAAAGCCCTTTACCGTCACCACCGTGAAGCATGGCAAAAAGCAGCGCAGCCCCTCGCCTCCGTTCATTACCTCCACGCTTCAGCAGGAGGCTTCCCGCCGTCTTGGCATGACGCCCCGCCGTACCATGAGCATTGCCCAGCAGCTCTATGAGGGCGTGGACATCGAGGGCGAGGGAACCGTGGGCCTTATCACCTATATGCGTACCGACTCCCTGCGTCTTTCGGAGGATGCGCTGTCCGCCGCCGCGGATTTTATCCGTGGCCGATATGGGGAGGATTACTATTACGGCAAGCCCCGCCGCTTCAAGACCGGCAGCAACGCCCAGGACGCGCATGAGGCCATTCGTCCCAGCGTGCCGAGCCTGTCACCGGATCGGGTGCGGAGCAGCCTGACCGGCGACCAGTACCGTCTGTACCGCCTGATATGGGGCCGATTCACCGCGAGCCAGATGGCGAACGCCGTTTATGACAACATCACTGTGGACACTGTCTGCGAGGGATATGTGTTCAGAGCCTCCTATTCCCGGCTGTCCTTCCCCGGTTATACCGCTGTGTATGAGGAAAACAAGGATGAGGACGAGACGGCGGAAACCGGCGGAAAAAAGCCCCTTCCCAACCTGGAGGAGGGTCAGACGGTAACCCCTGCCAAGCTCGAAAAGGAGCAGCACTTTACGAACCCGCCCGCCCGTTACACGGAGGCAACTCTCATCCGCGCCATGGAGGAGAAGGGCATTGGCCGCCCCAGTACCTACGCGCCCACCATTTCCACCATCACCGCCAGGGAATATGTGGTCAAGGAGGGCAAGCACCTTCGCCCCACGCCTCTGGGAGAGACGGTGACGCAGCTGATGGAGGAGCGGTTCCCGGATGTGGTGGATGTGCAGATTACCGCCAGAATGGAGGATACACTGGATAAAGTGGACGAGGGCGAGGAGAACTGGAAGCAGGTTCTTCACGAGTTCTATGACGGCTTTTCTCAGGAGCTGGAAAATGCCGAGACTGCGCTGGAGGGTATCCACATCAAGGTGCCGGACGAGGTCTCGTCGGAGATTTGTCCCAAGTGCGGGAAAAATCTTGTGTATAAAAAAAGCCGGTTTGGCCGGTTCCTGGCCTGCCCGGGTTATCCTGAGTGCAGCTTTACCATGCCGATCGTGGTGGAAATGCCGGGCAAATGCCCCAAGTGCGGCTCCCGCATCCTGAAACGCACGTCCAAGAAGGGCTATCCCTATTACGCCTGCGAAAAGGGCGCGGCCTGCGGCTTCATGACCTGGGACGTTCCCACAGCGGACACCTGCCCCTCCTGCGGCAAAACCATGTTCAAGCTCTCCGGCAAGGGCCAGCGCAAGCCTTTCTGCATCAACGAGGAATGTGAAAACTTCCTGCCAGAGGAAAAGCGCGGTTATCGCTATCGGGCGAAAAAGACCACAGAGACTACCGAGGAGAACGCCGAAGGGAGCGAGACGGCGGCTGTGGCGGAGGAAAAGCCGGCCAAAAAGACAAGCACAGCGAAAAACTCCGGCACGACGAAAACGGCCGCCGCCTCCAAGACCGGCAGCACCGCGAAAAAGACGACCGCCAAATCGACTGCTACCAAAAAGAGCACGTCGTCTAAGAAAAAAACGACAACGACGGAGGGTGATGGCTAATGGAACCTGTCTCCGTTATAGGGGCGGGTCTTGCCGGGTGCGAGGCTGCATGGCAGCTTGCGGAGCGGGGCATCCCTGTGCGGCTTCATGAGATGAAGCCGGAGAAGATGACCCCGGCCCATACGTCGCCGCTTTTTGCGGAGCTTGTCTGCTCCAACTCCCTGCGGGGAGACGACCTTTCCAACGCCGTCGGCCTGTTGAAGGAGGAGCTGCGCCGCATGGGGAGCCTTATCATGCTCTCTGCCGAGCGGCATCGCGTTCCTGCCGGCGGGGCGCTGGCGGTGGACAGAACGGCCTTCGCCCAGACTATCACAGACATGATTCGAACCCATCCCAATATCCAGGTGATAG
>JAJBVW010000116.1:0-822 GCA_020866945.1 Oscillospiraceae bacterium | reverse complement strand
CACTGGGCCGCTGACGAGTGATGGATTAATTCCCGCCATTGGCGAAAAATGCGGGGACAAGGATTTTCTCCATTTCTATGACGCTGCCGCCCCGCTGATAGCGGCGGAGAGCATCGACATGGAAAAGGCCTGGTTCGGCTCCCGTTATGGCAAGGGAACGGCAGATTACATCAACTGCCCCATGAATAAAGAGGAATACATCGCTTTTACGGAGGCTCTGGCTTCAGCCAGGCAGGCGGAGGTTCATGGATTTGAGGACGGTGGCGTATTTGAGGGCTGTATGCCTGTGGAGGTCATGGCCCGCCGGGGCCAGGACACCCTGCGCTATGGGCCTTTGAAGCCGGTGGGGCTGCGTCACCCGGAAACAGGGGAGAGCTATTACGCCGTCGTTCAGCTTCGGCGTGACAACGACGAGGGAACGGTGTATAATCTTGTAGGCTTTCAGACGCACCTGACCTTTCCGGAGCAGCGGTGTGTTTTTGGCATGATACCCGCCCTGGCGGGCGCGGAATACCTGCGTTATGGAAAAATGCACCGCAACACCTTCCTGAACTCCCCGGCTCTGCTGGATAGATATTACCGCCTTCGCAGCGAGCCGCGTCTGTCCTTTGCCGGACAGATGACCGGAGTGGAGGGTTATGTGGAATCCAGCGCCTCCGGCCTGCTGGTCGGGATAGAGACAGCCCGCCGGTTAAAGGGGCTGGAGCCTCTGGATTTGCCCCGAACCACGGCGACCGGCGCGTTAGCGCTTTATGTTTCCGGCGGCGGGGCAAGCGGGGATTTCCAGCCCAAGAATATAAATTTTGGTATCTTCGAGACATA
>JAJBVW010000004.1 GCA_020866945.1 Oscillospiraceae bacterium | reverse complement strand
GGCCACCGGCGTGTTTCCCGCCCACAGGGACTCGCCGGAGACCGTCCGCCCGGCGTCCAGGAGCCGTTCCGCGCAAACGCCGCCGGCTCAGGCTCGCCTTGCCCAAAAAACGGCCCCCAAAAAGCCGCCGCAGGAAAAGCCGGCACAGACCGCAAGGCGGCCCGCCGAGGGCCGTCCCGCTCCCCAGCGGAAAAGCGCCCCCATGCCGTCCCTCCGGGATTTCCTGAAGGGCCTGAACCGCCAGGAGGAGCAGGAAGAGGCGCTGGAGCAGGATGAATTGGAGGCGCAGGACGCTCCCCGCGAGGCGGGCGAAACCCAGGAGCAGACCGGCCCCTCCCGTTTCGAGCAGCTTTTGCGGCCCATCATCCGCCAGGCGGCCACCCTCATCGCCAGGCGGGAAATGCGCAAGGCTGAGGCCGCCAAATGGCCCGACCCGGTGGATGAGCCGGAGGAGCCGGAGCTTCCCCCAAAAAGGGCGGGGAAGTTCTACGCGCAGCAGCTCGGCCCCCTGCGGTTTCGGTGCAGGGTGTGCCTGTTTCTGTGCTTCATCCTCGCCTGGATAAGCTTGCAGGCCCCCATGGCGGGGGTTCTGGGCCAGAGCACAGCCGTCCAGGCGGGCGCCTGCCTGGTGCTGACCCTGTCCGTCATGGTGGCGACACTGGACATCGTAGCCGTCGGGCTGCGGCAGCTTTTTGACCTGCGGCCGGGAGCGGAATCCCTCGCCGTTTTGGGCAGCATATTCAGCTGTATAGACGCGCTGCTCGTCATGCTCGGCTATGGAGACAGCCTGCCCTTCTGCGCGGTGGGGGCCTTCGCCCTTTCCGCCGCCCTCTGGGGCGAGCGGCGGTTCTGCCTGGGCCAGACCCGGACGCTTCGGGTGGCCTCCTTCTCCAAGGCCTCCTCGGTGGGCGCCGGGGAGAGCGGGGAGCAGTCCTACCTCATCCGCTCCCAGCGGGGTCCGGAGGGAATCGTCCGGCGCACCGAGCAGCCGGATCTGTGCCAGAGCGTATACGCCACAGCGGCCCCTATTCTTTTGGCCGCCTGCCTGGTGCTGGCGATACTCGCCTCCCTCTCGGACGGCAGCCGCTTTCTGCACACGCTGTCGGCGCTGCTGTCGGTCAGCGCCTCCTTCACCGCCTTCCTCAGCTTCCCTCTGCCCTATTCCATCACGGCAAAGCGCCTGCAATCCTCCGGCGCGGCCGTGGCGGGCTATGCCGGCTGCGCCAGCATCGGCAAGACCAGGCGCCTTGTCATAACGGACGAGGATTTGTTCCCCACCGGCACCATCCGGCTGAACCTCATAAACATCCAGGAGGGCACCTTCGTGCCGAAGGTCATCTCCTCCACCTACAGCCTGCTGGAGGCCTCCGGCAGCGGCCTGACCCGCATTTTCCAGGAGCTGATGGAGCGCCGGGGCTACGTGAGCCTGCCTATAGAGGAGTTCCAGTGCCACGAGGGCGGCGGTCTCTCCGGCCTTATCCAGGGCGAACGCGTGCTGGTCGGCTCTGCGGGGTTTATGAATCTCATGGGCATACGCCTGCCCCAGAACATGAACGCCAAAAACACCATCTGCACCGCCATCAGCGAGGAGCTTGTCGCGGTGTTCACCCTGGAATACACCCCTACCTCCAGCGTGCAGGAGGCCCTTGTGACGCTGCTCCAGGGCCGGACGCAGCCGGTATTCGCCATCAGGGACTTCAACATCACTCCCCTGATGATACGCCAGCTTTTCCGTATGCCCACGGATAACTTCAACTTCCCCAGCTTCCGGGAGCGCTACCGCATCGCCGCGACCTCCGACCAGGAGGACTATCCCATCGCGGCCATCGTCTCCCGCGGCGGCATGGGGCCGACCGTGGACGCAGCGGAGGCCGGACGCCGGCTTTACAGCACCTGCCGCATCGGCGTCATTTTGTCCCTGCTCTGCTCGATTACGGGTATGCTCATCCTGTTTCTGCTGTTCCGTGTTGGCTCCTACGACACCGCCACGGCGGGGAACGTATTGTCCTATATGATTCTCTGGGCCATGCCGGTGGTCATTCTGTCCTTCGGTCAGGGACGATAATTTCAAAAAAATCTACTGGCAAATTCGCCAAATTTCAAATTAACAGTTGCGAAGCATTTTGTAATCGTGTATAATTTGACTTTAGGAGTACCAGAGTACCTAAATGAAGGAGAACGCATCAAATGAGCTATACATTGAATAACATCCGCAACATCTGCCTGCTGGGACACGGCGGCAACGGCAAGACCTCTCTCGCGGAGAGTATGCTCTCCGTAGCCGGGATGACCGACCGCCTTGGCCGCGTGGCCGACGGCAACACCGTCTCCGACTTCGACCCAGAGGAGATCCGCCGCCAAATCAGCATCGCCTCCGCTACCATGTACGCCGACTGGCAGGGCAACAAGGTAAACATTATCGACACCCCGGGCTTTTTCGACTTCGCCGGCGAGGTATACCAGGCCCTGCGCGTGGCCGACTGCGGCGTGATATGCGTTTCCGCCAAGGACGGCCTGAACGTAGGCGCGGAAAAGAGCTGGAAGTACCTCCAGGACGCTAATAAGCCACGGGCCATATACATCTCCAAGCTCGACGAGGAGCACGCGGACTTTGACCGCACCTTCGACGCCCTGCGCGAGAAATTCGGTTCCTCCGTCTGCGCCATGTCGGCCCCCATCAAGGACGGGGACAAGTATGTCGGCATCGTGGACGTCATCACCAAAAAGGCCTACAAAATGGAGGGGAACAAGCGGGTGGAAATCCCCGTGCCTGACTCCATGACCGCGCGGCTTGACGAGCTGTACACCGAGCTTGCGGAGTCCGCCGCCGTGACCAGCGAGGAGCTGATGGACAAATATTTTGAGACCATGGAGCTTAGCCCGGAGGAAATCTCCGGCGCGCTCAGCGGCGGCGTGGCCGAATGTGCCATCTGCCCGGTCTATTGCGGCAGCGCCTTCACGGGTCTTGGCACCCGCGTGCTGCTGGACGCCGCCATCAGCATCTTCCCCCAGCCCTCCGAGGGCGGCGAGGCCCTTGACCCCAACGGCCCGGCCAAGGCCATCATCTATAAAACCGTTTCCGACCAGTTCGGCAAATTCTCTCTGTTCAAGGTCGTCTCCGGCAAGGTGACGCCCGATATGACCCTCACAAATGCCCGCAGCGGCGCGCAGGAAAAGCTGGGCCACATCTACACCATGCAGGGCAAGAAGAACACCGAGGTCACGGAGATTGCCTGCGGCGATTTCGGCGCGGTCTCCAAGCTCAGCGACACCAAGACCGGGGACACCCTCTGCGCCGCCGGCGCGGTGGAGGCCCTGCCCGGCATCACGTTCGACGTTCCCTGCTACCAGATGGCCATTTCCCCCAAGGTGAAGGGCCAGGACGACAAGGTGGCCCAGGGCCTGACCCGCCTCAACGAGGAGGATCCCTCCTTCACCGTCACCCTGAACGCGGAAACGCATCAGCAGGTCGTCGCCGGCGCAGGCGATATGCATATCGACGTTCTCTGCTCCAAGCTCAAGAGCAAGTTCGGCGTTGAGGTGGAGCTGTCCCCCGCCCGCGTGGCCTATCGGGAGAAGATTCGCAAGACCCTGGACACCCATGGCCGCCACAAGAAGCAGACCGGCGGTCACGGCCAGTTCGCGGACGTAAAGATCCGCTTCGAGCCGCAGACCGAGCAGGAGGATATGATTTTCGCTGAGGAGGTGTTCGGCGGCAGCGTGCCGAAGAACTTCTTCCCCGCCGTGGAAAAGGGCCTGCGGGACTGCTGCACCAAGGGCGTGCTGGCCGGGTATCCCATGGTCTATCTGAAGGCCGTGCTGTACGACGGCGACTTCCACCCCGTTGACTCCTCCGAAATGGCGTTCAAGACCGCCGCCGGTCTTGCCTATAAGGAGCTTGTGAACGCGAACCCCGTCATCATGGAGCCTATCGGCCTGCTGAAGGTCACCGTGCCGGACGCGAACCTTGGCGACATCATGTCGGACATCCCCTCCAAGCGCCGCGGCACCGTGCTGGGCATGACCGCCGACGACGGTATGCAGGTCGTGGAGGCCGAGGTTCCCATGGCGGAGATGACCACCTACGCCATCGACCTGCGCAGCATCACCCAGGGGCGCGGCTCCTTCACCCTGGACTTCATCCGCTACGATGAGACCCCCGCCAACGTCCAGCAGAAGATTATCGAAGAGGCCAAAGCTATGGCCGACGCAGAGTAAATTATAAATAGCTTATAAGGGGTTGTATCAAAACATCCGTTTTAATACAACCCCTTATACCAACTGCGGCGGGTCTTTTTCCGCCAGGCCGCGCTGTTTCTCCTCGACGTACCTATGTACGCCTTCGTCGAAACATCACGACCTGACGAAAAAATCCCTCGCCCTGCATAAACGGACATCCCGTAATGGAAGACTCTCCATTCAAGCTAAACTCTGTCCATTCCTATATTGAGGTGTTTTTTTGAGCAACAAAACGAAGAGCAGTTTCTATTCTCTGTGGAGTCTGGCCATCCTTTTATGCCTGGCTCTGTCCATGTTCGTGCTCCTGTTCGCCTCCTGCTCCAAGGGCGGAACCGCCGAGACGGAGAGCGAACAAACCGTCACCACCGAAGAAACCGAGGACACCACCGCCGGAGCTGTCGCCACGGAGGACGTGACAATCGTCACCGCCGACGACGGAGAAGCCGAAGCCGGCACGGATGAGACCAGGGAGGCCGAGACAGAGACAGAAACCGAGACAGAAGCAGAGGCAGAGGACTGACAAATCCTCTGCCTCCACTGTTTTTATATCAAATTGCAGGGAATATAGCAATTCATCTCGTCGATGGGAACGACCTCCTCGCACATACACAGGATGCCTCCGCTGCCCCGCGGGATGCTCGCTTTATCAAGAAGCTGATATTTTTTTACCTCCCGCCGGTCTGGAGCGGCGGACTTCTTGATTTCCAGGGGATGCACCACTCCGTCGCACTCTACCATCAGGTCGATCTCCTTGGCGTTGGCGTCCCGGTAATAGGTGATGTTGGCCCTGGTTTGAGAATAGGCAAAGTTCTTCACCAATTCCATGACCACATAATTTTCAAAAAAGCTGCCGCAGGCTGCGCCGTTCATCAGGGTTTCCGGCGTCAGCCACATGGAAAGCCACGCACACAGCCCCGTGTCGCAGAAATACAGCTTCGGCGTCTTCGCCAGCCGCACCAGCGCGTTGTTGGAATATGGCTCCAAAAGGTAAACGACGCCCATTCCCTGCAAGACCTGCATCCAGCTCTTTGCCGTTGGCTCGGAAATATCACAGCTCTCCGCCAGGGTGGCGTAATTCACCTGCTGCCCCACCAGCGCGGCGCAGGCCCGGACGAACCGGGCAAATTTCATCATTTCCGCAATGCCCCCGTCCTCTGCGGCGGGCCGGAGCAGAAAGGTATTGAGATAGGAAGTAAAATACTCCTGCCGCTGTTCCTCGTCCCCCTCCAGCACCTGAGGCATGCGCCCCAGCCAGATGTGCCGGAACGCCGCCTGTAGATCGTTTTTTGGCGCCTTTTGCTGCCGCTGCAAAAGGGAGGCCAGGGAAAAATCCTGAGGCGTGTCAAAGACAATGCCCTCTTTTTCATTCCGGCTCAGACTGTAAAGCTCCAAAATGCCAATGCGTCCGGCAAGCGTCTCCCGAAGCCGCCGCATCATTTTATATTGCTGGGAGCCTGTGAGCCAGATCAGGCCCTTCTCCTCCGTGTTGTCGCACAAAATTTTAATCTGCTCGATAA
>JAJBVW010000054.1 GCA_020866945.1 Oscillospiraceae bacterium | reverse complement strand
TGACCCTGTTTTTGGGCAAATTGCCTCTTGACAAAGGTCATTACATATCAGACAAATGATAAAGAACGTGAGGCGATTTTATGTATGTATATGCGGACAATGCAGCCACCACCCAGGTGAGCCGGCGCGCCTTGGACGCCATGCTCCCCTGCTTTCGGGAGCTTTATGGCAACGCGTCCTCGCTCCACACGCCGGGACAGAAGGCGGCGGAGCTTTTGCAGCAGGCCCGAGAGGACGTGGCCGCCGCCATCCACGCCGACCACAAGGAGATTTATTTCACCTCCGGCGGCAGCGAGGCGGATAATCAGGCCATCCTGACCGCCGCCCAGATTGGCGCGAGGAAGGGGAAAAAGCACATCATCTCCACGGCTTTTGAGCATCACGCCGTGCTTCACACGCTGGAAAGGCTGAAAAAGCAGGGCTATGACGTGACCCTTCTGGACGTACACGAAAACGGCGTCGTGACAGCGGAGGAGGTCGCCGCCGCCATCCGGGAGGACACGGCTCTGGTCACGGTCATGTTTGTGAATAACGAGATTGGCACCGTTCAGCCCATCCAGGAGATCGGCGCGGTATGCCGGGAACGGGGCGTTTTGTTCCACACCGACGCGGTGCAGGCGGTGGGCCATATCCCAGTAGACGTGCAGGAGATGAACATCGATATGCTCTCCCTTGCCGGCCACAAGTTCCACGGGCCGAAGGGCGTGGGGGCCATGTACGTCCGCAGGGGTATCCCGGTCTCCGTCCTCATCGAGGGCGGCCAGCAGGAGCGGGGCAAGCGCGGCGGAACAGAGAATATCCCCGGCATCGTGGGCTTGGCCGCCGCCCTGAACGAGGCGCTGGAGACCCAGGAGCAGGACATGGCCCATCTGGCTGCCATGCGGGACAGACTCATCGACGGGCTTTCCCAAATCCCCCATTCCCGCTTAAACGGCGACCGGGAGCGCCGCGTTCCCGGCACGGTGAATTTCTGCTTCGAGGGCATCGAGGGAGAGAGCCTGCTGCTCCTGCTGGACGAGAAGGGCATTGCCGCCTCCTCCGGCAGCGCCTGCACCTCCGGCTCCTTAGACCCCAGCCATGTGCTGCTGGCGTTGGGCCTGCCCCATGAGGTAGCCCACGGCAGCCTCCGCCTGAGCTTCTCGGCGGACGTGACGGCGGATCAGATCGACTATATCATTGCCTCCGTGACGGAGGTGGTGGCGTACCTGCGGAATATGTCCCCCGTGTGGGACGAGCTGGAGCGGGGCCTTCTGCCCCATCAAATATAAGAAAAGGAGGAACCACAATGGCTCTTTACAGCGATTAGGTTATGGCTCACGTCCCTCATCCCCGTATTGTGGGGAAGTTGGAGGACGCGGACGGCATTGGCGAGGTGGGAAACGCCAAGTGCGGCGACATCATGCGGATGTATATTAAGGTAGACGAGGCCAAGCGGATTTCCGACGTGAGCTTCATCACCTTCGGCTGCGGCAGTGCCATCGCCAGCTCCTCCATGGCCACGGAGATGATTAAAGGCAAGCCCATCGACGAGGTGCTGACCCTGACGAATCAGGCGGTGACGGAGGCGCTGGACGGCCTGCCTGCCCACAAGCTCCACTGCTCCGTGCTGGCGGAGGAGGCGGTGAAGGCCGCCGTGAAGGATTATTACGACAAAAACGGCATTGCCTATGATCCGGAGACCCTGAAGGAGGGCGAGTGCGCGGCCTGTCATGCAAACGATGTCCACGCCGACAACCCCTGACAGCGTCGATACGACGGGGAAAAAGGCCCTGGTGGCCATGTCCGGCGGGGTTGACAGCAGCGTGGCCGTGCTGCTGATGCAGCGGGAGGGCTTTGACTGCATTGGCGTCACCATGAAGCTTTTTTCCGGCGAGACAAAGACCGAGAAGACCTGCTGCTCCCTGGACGACGTTTCCGACGCCCGCTCCGCCGCGCACCGCCTGGGCGTTCCCTATTATGTTTTTGACTACACGGCGCAGTTTGACGAAAACGTCATCCGCCGGTTTGTGCAGGTATATGAGGAGGGCGGCACCCCGAACCCCTGCATCGACTGCAACCGCTATCTCAAGTTCGGCGGTCTCTATGACCGGGCCAGAGTCCTGGGCTGCGAGACCATCGCCACCGGCCATTATGCGCGGGTGGAGCAGGAGCCGGGGGGCCGCTGGCTTCTGAAAAAGGGACTGGATACCACAAAGGATCAGAGCTATGTGCTTTATATGCTGACCCAGGAGCAGCTGGCCCACACCCGCTTTCCCCTGGGGGACATGACGAAGGAGGCGGCCCGCGCCCTGGCGGCGGAAAACGGCCTTCTGAACGCCCGCAAGCGGGACAGCCAGGACATCTGCTTTGTCCCGGACGGGGACTACGCCGCTTTTATCCGCCGGTACACCGGCCGCGACTATCCCCCTGGGGACTTTGTGGACGAGTCGGGCCGGGTGCTGGGCCGCCATAAAGGATCCATCGGCTATACCATAGGTCAGCGGCGGGGCCTTGGCGTGGCGGCGGAAAAGCCGCTTTACGTCTGCGCCAAGCGGCGGGAGGACAACGCCATCGTCCTGGGCGGCAATGAGCGCCTGTTTTCCTCCACCCTGCTCGCAAACGGCCTGAATCTCATCGCCGTACCCCGGCTGACGGGGCCGATTCGCTGCCGGGCCAGGGTACGCTATCGCCAGCCGGAGCAATGGGCCACGGCGGAGCAGACAGGCGAGGATGAGCTGCGGGTGACATTCGACCAGCCCCAGCGGGCCATCACCCCCGGTCAGGCCGTGGTGCTCTATGATGGGGACACGGTCATTGGCGGCGGAACAATCTATCAAACGGAGGAGCAATAAGCCAATGAACAGAGAAAACGCCTGGACGCTTTTGACCCAGTATAATCACGACCCCTTCCACCTGCGCCACGCCCTGACGGTAGAGGGCGTCATGCGGTGGTATGCAAACGATCTGGGCTATGGGGACGAGGCGGACAAGTGGGCCGTCGTGGGCCTTTTGCACGACCTGGATTTCGAGCAGTACCCTGACCAGCACTGCATAAAGCAGCAGGAGCTTATGCGCGCCGCCGGCGTGGAGGAGGACATTATCCACGCCACGTGCAGCCACGGGTATCTTCTCACCGTGGACATCGCCCCGGAGCATGAGATGGAAAAGGTTCTCTATGGCACGGACGAGCTGACCGGC
This sequence comes from Oscillospiraceae bacterium, assembly GCA_020866945.1. Classification (GTDB taxonomy): domain Bacteria; phylum Bacillota; class Clostridia; order Oscillospirales; family Oscillospiraceae; genus CAJOIG01. The sequence continues at coordinate 22,010 of JAJBVW010000054.1, read as the reverse complement.
CTTATCGGGGCCGCCGCGCTGATGCGCCCGTCCAAAAGCGTCATGGACATGGAGGTCAAGAGCCTGAAAAAGAAATACAAGCAGTCCGGCTTTGCCGCCGGATGCTCCCGCGAGGTCATCCAGCGCGGCGCGGATATGCTGGGCTGGCCGCTGGAGACCCTGATGGAGAAGACCATCCTGGCCATGCGCGCCTGTGAGAGCGACATCCAGACCCAAATGGAAAATATTTCCTGAATCAATAAGGAGCTGACAAAATGAGAGTCTCAACCAAGGGCCGGTACGCCCTGCGGACAATGGTAGACCTGGCCCAGCACAGCGAGGGCGGGCTTGTCACCCTGAAGGACGTGGCGGCCCGGCAGGAGCTGAGCCAGAAGTATTTGGAGCAGATTGTCACCGTCATGAGCCGGGCGGGCTTTGTCAAGGGCATACGCGGCCCCCAGGGCGGCTATCGCCTCTCCAGGGAGCCGAGAGAGTATAATCTGGCGGAGATACTGCGCCTTGTGGAGGGCAGTCTGGCCCCGGTGGAGTGTCTGGACGAAAGCCCCAATCAATGCGAGCACTGCGCCTCCTGCTCCACCGTGGAGATGTGGGACGGCCTCTATAAGGTGATAACCGAGTATCTGGAGGGCATTACCCTGCAGGACCTCCTGGACAAGGCCAACGCCAACGCCGGGAATGATTATGTGATTTAACACGGGAAAATAAGAAGGGGAGAAGCGATATGACAGCGGCAGCTATCCAAAAAATGTTACTTTTTTTTGACGTCAGTGTGCATGATATTGAGCATTTTATGAAGGTTTGGGGCTATGCCAAGGCTATCTGTGAGCTGGAGCATCTGGATCCCCATGCCCAGAGGACGCTGGAGCTTGCGGCCATCGCGCATGATATTGCCTGTCCCCTGTGCCGCGAAAAATATGGCAGCACGGTGGGGCCTTACCAGCAGACAGAGGGTGTTCCGCTGACAAGGGATTTTTACGCGGATTTCGGACTGCCGGCGGAGCAGCTGGAAAGAATCTGCTATCTGGTGGGGCATCATCACACGTTTGAGAATATTGAAGACGCGGACTATCAGATCCTGGTCGAAGCGGATTTTATCGTGAACGCCTCGGAAAGCGGCATGAGCAAACAGGCAATCGCGACGTTTTGCCATAACGTATTTCGGACGGACACGGGGAAAAGCCTGCTGGCCTCTATCTATGGTCTGGATGCGTAACCTTTCGATGTGCGGAAAACGAACAAGGGAGCGACAGCGTTTTAAGCCGTCGCTCCCTTGCGTTATCGGGGAAAATAAAGCCCTTATTCCCGCAGCAGCGTGTTTTTCTGCCGGATATACAGCATCACGCACAGGATAAAGCCCACGGAGGAGCCGAAGTACCACGCCCACATCAGGCCCGTATAGCTTGCAAGGGCGCTTGTCAGCACAAAGCACATGACCACGCGGACGGTGAACTCCGCCACGGTCTCCACGAAGAAGGTCATACTCTTGCCAAGGCCGCGCAACAGGCCGCCGGTGGTGATGATGAAGCAGATAACCGTGTATACCGGGGAAATGATTCGCAGGTAATTGACCCCCACCTCGATGACCTGGGCCTCCGCGTCCGCGTCCACGAACAGACCGATCAGGGCCTTGGGGAAAATCTGGAAGATGGCGATGACCACCATGGTCAGCGCAAAGCATATGCCCGTGGAGACCCAGAAGCCCTCCTTAATGCGCTTGCGCTTGCCCGCGCCCCAGCACTGGGCGGTGAAGCTGGAGAGGGCCGTGCCCATGGTGTTGAAGCTCATATAAGCGAAGTTGTGCAGCTTGGAGGCCGCCTCGTACCCGGCGATGACCGCCACGTCGAAGGTGTTCACAAGGCTCTGCAAAATGGTGTGCGTCAGGGCCACGCAGCCCTGCTGGAAAATGCTGGGCAGGGCCAGGCGGCACATCTGCTTTAAAAGCTCCCCGTCGAACAGAGGGGCCTTCTCCGCCGTCTCCAGCCGCCCCACCCGGCGCAGCGCCAGGGCGGTGGACAGGACGGCGGCGACAGCCTGGCTGACAGTGGTGGCCCATGCGGCTCCTGCCACGCCCATGCCCAGCGGGCCGACGGCGATGATGTCCAGCACCACGTTCAGAACGCTGGAAAACAGGAGAAAATACAGCGGCCGCCTGGAGTCTCCCATGCCGGTGAAGATGGAGGAGGCAGTGTTGTAGGCCATCATGAACAGCACGCCGATGGAATAGATAGAAAGATAGCTTTTCGCGTCGGCAAAAATGGTGTCGTTCGCGTTTAAAAGCGTCATGAGCGGCCCGGCCAGGCACACGCCCAGCACCGCCAGAAGAACGCCCAGCGCGGTCATGGAGATGAGCGCCGTGGAGGCGGCGCTTTTCAGCTTTCGCCAGTCCTTTGCTCCATATATCGGCCCGATGATTACCGAACAGCCCATGCTGGCGCCTGTGGCGCAGGCGATGAAAAACAGGGTAATCGGATAGGCGGCCCCGATGGCCGCAAGCCCTACGGAGCCGGTGAACCGCCCTACAATGACGCTGTCCGCGATGTTATACAGCTGCTGGAACGCCGTGGACAGCAGCAGGGGGATGGAAAAGACCCACAGCACCTTCAGGGGCCGGCCCTCAGTCAAGTCCTGCATAGAAATCCCTCCTTTACCCCGCCAGAGACGGGATGCATTAATAGCTTTCTTCTATTTTGTAATTCAAAATAATTATCATCTATGTACACAATTATAGCACGCCTTTGCCGCTCTGCAAGCGGACAGGGAAAATTTTTTTGCCTCGATAGGGCTTGTTCGACTTTTTTCGGCGGAAATGCGGGAAAACTGTTGACGGCAGGTTTTCAAACTGTTAATATTTCTGTAATAAGTATTCTGTATCATACATAATGCTTATATTGCATCGGCGCATTGGCGCTGCGCTTAGGAGGCATAGAACTTGAGCAACGACAAGCGTGACCGTTCCTTTGGAGCGGAGGAATCTGAATATCACTATATCCGCCCGGAGGAGAGCCGTTCCGCCTACAGCGACGCCTATTACACCACCTCGGAGGGGAACACCTCCTATGGCTATAATCCGGCCCGGAGTTATAACGACCAGGCCGGCCGGAGACCCGCACGGAAAAAACGGAATTTCGGCCTGGGGGCCGTCATCGCCATATGCCTGGTGTGTATTCTGGTGGCCGGCGCGGCGGGCATCGGGGCCATGTATTTCTATCTGCGGAAGCAAATAACCGAGACGGCGGAGACCGAGGAAACAGACGAGCTTGACATCTACGACGAGATGCAGTCCGCCCAGGCCGCCGTCACGGAATCCCTGCCGCTCTCGATAGAGGAGACAGATGGGGAATCGGAGACCCTCACGGCGGAGGAGATATACGTGCTGGCCTGCGAGCAGGTTGTGGGCATCTCCACCTCCATCGACCAATATAACGTCTTCGGCCAGGCCAGCTCCACCAGCGTGGCCGGCTCCGGCATCATTTTGAGCGAGGACGGCTATATCCTGACGAACTATCACGTTATCGAATCCGCCTATACCGGGGGCTACACCGTCAACGTCATGCTCCACGACGGGGAGACCTACGCGGCGGACGTGACCGGCGTGGAGTCGGACAGCGACCTCGCGGTGCTGAAAATCGAGGCGGAGGGCCTGAACGCCGCCACGCTGGGGGATTCGGACGCGCTGGCCGTGGGCCAGACCATCTACGCTGTGGGAAATCCCCTGGGGGAGCTGACCTATACCATGACCTACGGCATCGTGTCCGCCCTTGACCGGCTTATCACCACGGACGAGAACATCACCGTCAATATGTTCCAGATTGACGCGGCAGTGAACAGCGGCAACTCCGGCGGGCCGGTCTATAACGCCTATGGGCAGGTGGTGGGCATCGTCACCGCCAAATATTCCGACGACGGGGTGGAGGGCCTTGGCTTCGCCATTCCCATCACCGACGCCGCCTCCATCGCGAATGAGCTTATCACCAACGGCTATGTGTCCGGCAAGGCGTACCTGGGCCTGACCCTGACCACCGTCTCCCCCAGTGTGGCCATGTATTACGGCATGGTGCAGGGGGTCTACGTCTATGCTGTGGAGGAGGGGAGCTGCTCCCAGGAGGCTGGCGTCCAGCCAGGGGACATCATCGTAGCAATCGACGGCACGGAGGTGCTGGATAAATCCGCCCTCCTGGAACAGGTGAAGCAGTACTGGGCCGGGGACAGCGCGGAGCTTACCATCTATCGCAGCCAGGACTATATCACCGTCACGGTGGTGTTCGACGAGGAGCTGCCTGCCCAGGCCCAGGAAGCACAGGCGCCCTTCGCGAGCGATGAATCAGCCAATGCGTAAAACGCTAATAACCGTGCCGTCCCTTTCCTGCGGCCCTTTTAGGCTTCGGAATAGGGCGGCGCGTCTTTCGTGAGAGAGTGACTTCCCGTTTTTGGGATTTTTTTCCAACTGCCGACTATGTTCGGCAGTTTTCTTTTGTTAAAAATGTAGTATTTTGTCGGATACATAATTTTTTATTGATTAAAAAACAATAATCGCTTATAATAGAAGAGACATAAAATTTAGGGAGGACAATCCTATGTTGTTTGAAGCAATCCTGGGCCATCCTCTGATCCAGGCGGACAACACCATCGGCCTTCTGGCCGTGATGTGTATTTCCGTTGCCTTCTCCATCTGGCTGGAGCAGAAGTATAACTGGGCCTCGAAAATCTCTGGCGCGATCATCGCACTGATCCTGGCCATGGTCATGGCCAACATCGGCATTATCCCCACCAGCTGCCCCTTGTATGACGACGTGGTCTGGGGCATCGTGGTGCCCATTGGCATCCCCCTGCTGCTTTTGCAGTGCAACCTCAAGCGTATCTGGAAGGAAACCGGCCGTATGCTGGTGATATTCCTCATCGGTGCGGTCGGCACCGTTGTGGGCGCGTTTCTCGCCTATTTCCTGCTGCGCGGCCCCTTCGGGGACGCCGAGGGCCTCGCGGGCGTGGCCGCCATGATGACCGGCTCCTACATCGGCGGCGGCGTGAACTTCGCGGCCATGGCCTCCCAGTTCAATAACGCCTATACCGCCTCCGCCACCGTGGCGGACAACCTGCTGATGGCGCTTTACTTCTTCGTACTGATTGCCTTCGCGGGAATGCGGTTTTTCCGCAGCAAGTTCAGCCATCCCCACATCGACGCGGTGGAGGCCGGCGTCAGCAAGGAGGCTGCCCAGACCCAGGCCGCCGCGTTCTGGAACCGCAAGGACATCTCTCTGAAGGACATCGCCATGAACCTGGCCTATGCTGTGGCCGTGGTGTGGGTCTCCCAGATTATCGCGGGCCTGTTCTCCGCCCTGGTGCCGGAGGATCCCGGCGCGTTCATGGACTTCGTCGGCAAGTTCTTCGGCAGCCAGTACGTGTGGATTACCACCATCTCCGTTATCGTGGCCACCTTCTTCTCCAAGCCGGTGGAGAAGCTCCACGGCTCTCAGGAGATTGGCACCTACCTGATTTACCTGTTCCTGTTCGTGATTGGCGTTCCCGCCAGCATCTACACCGTCGTCACCGAGGCGCCTCTGCTGCTGGTGTTCACCCTCATCATGGTGGTGGTGAATATGCTCTTCTGCTTCATCTCCGCCAAGATCTTCAAGTTCAACCTTGAGGACGCCATCATCGCCTCCAACGCCAACATCGGCGGCCCCACCACAGCGGCCGGCATGGCCATCTCCCAGGGCTGGACGGCCCTTGTCGGCCCCGCCATGCTCTGCGGCGTGCTGGGCTATGTGGTCGGCAACTACCTCGGCACCATAGTAGGCATCATCCTGGGCGCAGGATAAGCACGCAAACGATACCCCGGGGCTGTATCGAGGGATGCAGCCCCTCTTTTAAGGAGACATAGCATTGAATATCAGCACAGCCTGTATCCCCAAGGCGCGGGAGCTGCCGGAGGGATTTGTATACTTAGACGAATGGATTGAGGACTGCATCATCGACGCGAAATACGCCGGAACGGACAACTTCATAGGCCGTCCCATCGCAGGATATGAGCGGCCTCTGGTAGTAGCCTCCCGCCAGGTGGCGGAGGGCTGCGTGAGAGCGGCGAACATTCTGCGCCCGCAGGGCTATATTTTGAAGGTCTATGACGCCTTCCGCCCCCAGCGTGCGGTGGACGATTTCTGCCGCTGGGGGGAGGACGAAGCGGATCAGCGCCGCAAGCCCATTCATTACCCCAATATCGAGAAGATGAAAATGTTCGATGAGGGCTATATCGACCGAAAATCCGCCCACACCCGGGGGACGGCGGTAGACCTGACCCTGGTGGACATAGAAACGCATCAGGAACTGGACATGGGTTCCATCTTTGATTTCATGGACGTGCGCAGCTGGCCGGATTACCCAAACCTTACCCCCGCCCAGCGAAAGAATCGGGACACCCTGCGCAGCGCCATGCTCTCCAGCGGCTTTGAGCCGTTGGAAAACGAGTTCTGGCACTATAACATCTCCCCGGAGCCGCACCCGGACACCTATTTCGATTTCCCCATCAAATAAACAGAGGGCCTGCATCAAAATCTCGGTTTCGATGCAGGCCTCTTACTATCCCTCGCCCGGCATTCCTGTGTTTATATGTGAGGTCTTTTCACGGCGGCTTGCAGAGTCGGCGGTTTTGGTATATAATAAATTCCCGTTGTACGAGTTCACCATCTACGCGAGCAAGGAGCGGACTATGCTTTCCAATATAAAGATTATCATCCCGTTGGCGGCGGCGCTGTTCGTGCTGTTTTGGACGCTGCGGTGGGCGGCGATACATCGGCGGGCGGTGCCCCGGTTCCGGAAGCTCCCCCTGGGGCCGGAGGGAGAGACGCAGGACACACAGGCATTGCCGGACACGGAGCCGGAGCCGGCTTCTGTCCCAAAGTCAGAGCCGGAGGCGGACAAAAAATTCCGCAAGCCGGACTGGATTGCCCTGGGCTGCCTGACGGCGGTGTACGCCGTGGTGGCGTTTGTCGGCCTGGGGAGCAATACAGCCCCGCAGACCTTTCTCCACTATGAGCAGGGGAACACCTATGCCCTGATTGAGCTGGAGGAGCCGCAGGAGATTACGGCCATCCGTTATTATTCCGGCCTCTGCACGGCGGACTATACTTTACAGTTTTCCTATGACGGGGAGACCTGGACAGATCAGGTGCAGGAGGACGGAACCTCCGGCATGACCCAGACCTATACCCAGCTTTTCCGCTGGAACGACGCGGTCTTAAACGCTGATAACGGCATGGTTCGCTATATCCGCATCATCTCCGGGGCGGAGCAGTATCTGGGCGAGGTGGCGATATACGGCGCGGACGGCGAGCTTCTCGACCCGGAGGAGCTTATCATCGCCTCCGGCTGCGAAATGCTGTTCGATGAGCAGGACACCATCCCGGACAGCTACAGCTACAAAAACGGCACCTATTTTGATGAGATATACTTCCCCCGCACGGCGCTGGAGATGATAGAGGGCATCTGGCCCTATGAAATCACCCATCCGCCGCTCGGAAAGGCCATCATCTCCCTGGGCATCCGTATTTTCGGCATGACCCCCTTCGGCTGGCGGTTTATGGGGACGCTGTTCGGGGTACTCATGCTGCCGGTGCTGTATGTGCTGCTGAAAAAAATGTTCGGCTATACGGCGGTGGCCGCCTGCGGCAGCGCCCTGTTCGCCTTCGATTTCATGCACTACACGCAGACCCGTCTGGCAACGATAGATACCTATGCGGTGTTTTTCATCCTGCTGATGTATCTGTTCATGTATCTGTGGGTGACGGAGCCGCCGGACAGAGAGAAACGGCGGAACCTGTGGCTGTTTTTGTGCGGGCTGTCCTTCGGCCTGGGGGCGGCGAGCAAGTGGACGTGCATCTACGCCGGGGCGGGCCTTGCCGTCATATGGCTGATTTACTGGGTCATGCGCCTGCGCCGGGAGAAAAAGGCCGCCCGGGATGATTTTATCCTGAACATCGGCTGGTGCCTGCTGTTTTTCATCGCGGTGCCGTGCCTTGTGTATTACGTCAGCTACTATTCCTATGGCGTCAGCCAGGGCCTGAGCGGCGTGAAGATGTTCTTCTCCAAGGACTATTTGCAGATTGTTCTGGACAACCAGAGCTATATGTGGAACTACCATTCTGACCTAGTGGCGACCCATCCCTATTCCTCCAAGTGGTATCAGTGGGTGCTGGACATTCGGCCCATTTTGTACTACTTGGAATATTTCGAGGACGGCACCATCTCCTCCTTCGCGGCCTTCTCCAACCCCATCGTCTGCTGGGGCGGCCTGTGCGCCATGATTGGCATGGTCTGGCTGGCCGTGCGGGACAGAGACAAAAAGGCCCTGTTCATCCTCATCGGCTATCTGGCAAACCTGCTCCCCTGGGTGCTGGTCAGCCGGCTGACCTTCGCGTATCACTATTTCCCCTGCACCATCTTCCTGGTGCTGGCCCTGGCCCGTATCGTTGAGGATTTGCGCCGCCGGGACGGATAATGGCGCGCTGCCATCGGCAGCTTCACCACCGTGAGCGTAGCCAGGTGTGTCAGGTTCTATCCCGTCCTCTCCGGCGTGAGAAGGAGCGCAACCTATAGCAACATCTTTTTAAAGTGGTTTACAGATACCTGGCCATTCTGAGGACGGGTCTTTTTTCCCCATGCTTCGTTGCAAAATCTCGACGTACACACGGTACGCCTTCGATTTTGCGCCTCGCCTGGGAACAAAATCCCTCGCCCTGAGGACATGGGTGGGGAACTGGGCATAATTTCAATGTAACGAACAACCTTTAATATTCCGCCGCTTTTGCGGCAAAGGAGGCTTTTTATTATGATAGCCATTGCGTGTGACCACGGCGGCTATGAGCTGAAAATGCAGATTCTTGAACACCTGGCGGAGCTGGGCGTGGCCTATGAGGACTTCGGCTGCGGCGCGGGAGAGCGGGTGGATTATCCCATTTATGCGGAAAAGGTGGCCCGTGCGGTGGCCGCCGGACAGTTCGACCGGGGCATCCTGATTTGCGGCACCGGCATTGGTATGTCCATCGCCGCGAACAAGATTCCCGGCATCCGGGCCGCCTTGTGCGCCGACTGCTATTCTGCGGAAATGACCCGCCTGCATAACGACGCGAACATCCTCTGTCTCGGCGGCCGCACCCTGGGCGGCGAGCTTGCCAAGCGTATTGTGGACACCTATCTGGCCGCCTCCTTCTCTGAGGCGGAGCATCACATCCGGCGGCTGGAAATGATAAGAGAGCTGGAAAAATAAATGCCGTACCATCCACGGGATATATACAGAGGCCGCCGGAAATTCCGGGTGCCCCTGACCATAATCCTGTCCGTGCTGGGCGTGCTTCTCATCGGAAGCGTGGTGCTGTTCAGCGTCCTGCAGCGGTTTGTGGTGTATGACGCCTCCGGCGTAACATTGCAATTCCCCGCCTCCGCCGACACCGCATCCGAGGAGGAGATGGTGTCGGTCACCCCTGCCCCCACCTTTGAACCGGTGGCGGTGGAGATTATATACGAGGAGCAGGATTTTTCCGACACCGACCTGGGCGGCTGGGAGGGGCTGGAGAGCGTTCAGGCCCTGTTTATCGACCGGGAGGATGTTTCCAACGCCACGCTTCTGGCTGCTGCCGTGACCCGCGCCCAGGAGGGCAGCTATTCCGGCGTGGTGCTGGAGATGAAGGACGAGTCCGGCCAGCTTGCCTGGGCCTCCCAGGCGGAGACGGCGGTGAACTACGGTACCTCCGGCACGGCGGACGTGACGGAGACCATCACGGCCCTCCATGAGCAGGGCATGACCGTGGCCGCGCAGATCAGCTGCTGCGCCGATACCATGCTGGGAACCCGCAACTGGACGGTGACGCTCCAGACCGCCTCCGGCGAGGCGTACACGGACGACAACGGCGTTATCTGGCTCGACCCCTATAACAGCACGGTGCGCGCCTATTTGGAGGATATTGTGGCGGAGCTTGCCGCCATGGGCTTTGACGAGATTATCCTGGCGGATTTGTATCACCCCATCGCCGGGGAGGGCGAGAGCTTTACCTATTCTGTCGCCCTCCAGACCGACCCCAGCCCGGTCACGGACATTTGCCTGCTGGGACAGCGCCTCGTGACGGCGGTGGAGGGAACGGATACTGCTGTGTCCGTCCTGCTGGATGCCGCCTCCTTGCGAAACGGCAGCGGCAGCGAGACCGGCCAGGACATTGAGATTTTCTGGCGGCTGTTTGCGCGTCTTTACTGTCCCACCAGCGCGGATATGGCCGCGAGCGACAAGGAGCTGGCCACGGCGGAGCTGAACGCCGGCAGCGCGGATATTCGCTTTGTCCCCGTCTGCGCCTCCGTCCCGGAGGGGTTCGCGTCCTATGTTATAGGCTAAATTGACAAAAATGAAAAAAACACTTGCAATTTGGCGGCTGTTCTGATATTATACTATGGCTGTCCTTTGACGGCAGGAAGGAGCTGATTACGATGGCAAAATGTGAGGTATGCGGAAAAGGCGTGACTTTCGGCATCAAGGTCAGCCACTCTCATCGGCGCACCAATCGGATGTGGAAGCCAAACGTAAAGCGCGTGAAGGCGGTCGTGGACGGCAAGCCCCAGCACATCTATGTATGCACCCGCTGCCTGCGCAGCGGCAAGGTCGAGCGCGCAGTGTGAGTTTTAATAACGATGCAGTGATAGCCCGGAGCCGATTGGCTTCGGGCTGTTTTTTCATTTGGGATGAAAAGCTTGGCTTTTCATCCCAAATGAGGGAGTTGCGGCCTGACCCGCGCACTCAGCGTCCGCCTGCGGCGGCCACTTCGCACACTCTCAGGCCGAGAAGAATTTTTTGCCACGTACACGCCGCGGCAAAAAATGATCCAACTTTATTTGCGCCTGCGGGCGCAAACTCTGCGAGGCTTTTTGGGCATAAGAAAGCCCTTCTTTTTTGAGGGGAATCGTATTATAATAGTGCCTATACGAGGTTTTCCGGGAGGTGTTGGGATGAAAACGGTGCTGCTTGTGTTCGGCACCAGGCCAGAGGCGGTGAAGATGTGTCCGCTGGCGCTGGAGCTGCGGCGGCGGGGGACGGTGCGGCCCGTGGTGTGCGTGACGGGACAGCACCGGCGGCTCCTGCGAGACGCGTTGGAGGTCTTTCAGGTGACGCCGGACTATGACCTGGCCCTGATGGAGCGGGAGCAGTCCCTGGACGCGCTGACCGCCGCCTGCCTCACGGCGCTGGGGCCAGTGCTGGATCGGGAGTCCCCCGATCTCGTGCTGGTGCATGGGGACACCACCACCGCTCTCGCGGCGGCGATGGCCGCCTTTTATCGTCACATCTCGGTGGGCCATGTGGAGGCGGGGCTCCGCACCGGGGATCTGGCCGCCCCCTTCCCGGAGGAATTTAACCGCCGCGCGGTGGATATGCTGAGCCAATACGCCTTCGCCCCTACGCCGGAGGCCCGGGAGAACCTGCTGGCGGAGGGCTTTGACGACAGCCGGATATGGGTCACGGGAAACACCGGCATAGACGCCCTGCGTTATACCCTCCGGCAGGGCTGCGCCGACCCGGCGCTGGACTTTCTGGCAGGGGGTGTTCCCGTGGTGCTGACGCTCCACCGGCGGGAGAGCCTGGGCCGCCCCATGGAGGAGATGCTGGCCGCCGTCCGAACCCTGGCAGCGGATATGCCGGGCCTGCGGGTGCTCTGTCCTGTCCATCCCAATCCGCAGGTGCGAAGGGCAGTATATGATGCTCTGGACGGGCAGAGCAATATCCGCCTCACGGAGCCGATGGACGTGACGGCGTTTCACAGCGCCTTGGCCCGTGCGCGTCTTATCCTGACCGACTCCGGCGGTGTGCAGGAGGAGGCCGCGGCGCTGGGCGTTCCGGCCCTGGTGCTGCGGGAGAAAACCGAGCGGCCGGAGGGCATTCAGGCCGGAGGCCTGCTGCTGGCTGGCACGGGCCGGGAGGCGGTGTATACACAGTGCCGCCGCCTGCTGGAGGATGAGGCGGCATGGAAGGCCATGCGTGGCCGCCCCAACCCCTACGGCGACGGTCACGCCTCCGAGCGGATTGCGGAGGCTTTAGAACAGCTTTAACGGTTTCGGTTTGAAGTTAGCAAAACCCGTCACGATTGTGACGGGTTTGTAATTTTCGTAAGAAAATCTTAAATATTATTAGGTTTACAACTACGGTGGGCCAGTGCTATCATGAAAGACAGGAACCCATCCGTCGGGATGGGGCAAGCACTATATCCAGGGGCTGTAAATGGCCCTGAGAAGGAGGAACCCTATGAAAAGGATTGCTTCGGCCCTGTGCCTGTGTGCGCTGACGCTGGGTCTGCTGGTGGGCTGCTCCGGCGGCTCGGGAGAGACCGCCTATGTGGAATCCGTCTCCCTGATTTGCGGCACCGGCTCCGTGGGCCTGGCGGATCGCTACGCCGGAAGGGTGGTGGCCGGACAGACTGAGGAGGTCGAGCGGGACACGGAAAAGACCATCCTGGAGACCTACGTGGAGGAGGGGGACACGGTCGAGGCGGGAGACCTGCTGTTTTCCTACGACATGGAGGCCATGCAGCTGTCGCTCGACAAGCTCTATCTGGAAAAGGAGAGCTATGAAAACACCATCACCGCCGCGGAGAGCGAGATTTCCGAGCTGGAAACCCAAAAGGCCAAAGCCAGCTCCAGCGACCAGCTCAGCTATACCCTGCAAATAAGCTCCAAGGAGGCGGACATCCGGGAGGCGGAATATAACATCGCCCTCAAGGAGCGGGAGATCGCCGCCATGGAGGCGGATATGGAAAACACGGACATCACCGCGCCCATCTCCGGCCGGGTGATGAGCATTACGGAGGATGGCAGCTCCGACAGCTATTACTCTGACAGCACCTCCACCGGCACGACGTATATCACCATCATGGACGTCACCACCCTGCGGGTGGAGGGGAACATCAACGAGATGAACGCCTACGCCCTGACGGAGGGCATGGCCGTCACCATCCGCTCCCGCGTGGACGAGAGCCAAACCTGGTCGGGAACCATCACCTCTATCGACTGGGAAAACCCCGTCACCAACGATAACGACAGTTATTATTACATCTATTCGGACGATATGACCACCTCCAGCAAGTACCCCTTCTATATCGAGCTGGCGGACACGGAGGGCCTGCTGCTGGGCCAGCACGTCTATATCGAGCCGTCCACCGGGGACGGCGGGAGCGGCTCCGGCCTGATGCTCCCCTCCTATTACATCACCGGCGGGGCGGACAACGCCTACGTCTGGGCGGCGAACGAGAAGGACAAGCTGGAAAAGCGCTCCGTCACCCTCGGCTCCTATGACGCGGACACGGACTGCTACGAGATCCTCTCCGGCCTGGACGCGTCGGACTATATCGCATTCCCGGACGACAGCCTTTCCGAGGGCATGGCGGTGGAGAAATACGACGAGGACAGCTTCTCTGACGACGAGGTCGTCGTTTCCGTGGGATGAGGTGGCCGCCATGCTGCTTGAAATGAAAAATATCTGCAAGGATTTCCCTCAGGGCGGCGAGACGGTACACGTCTTAAAGCGAGTGAACCTCTCCATCGAGCAGGGGGATTACCTGGCCATCATGGGGCCGTCCGGCTCCGGCAAGACCACGCTTATGAACATCATTGGCTGTCTGGACGTTCCCACTAGCGGGACATACCGCTTAAACGGGGAAAACCTGGCCCAGGCCACGGACAACCGCCTGGCGGACGTGCGAAACTCCACCCTGGGCTTTGTGTTCCAGAGCTTTTACCTCCTCCCCAGCCTGACGGCCAGGGACAACGTGGCCCTTCCCCTGCTGTACGCCGGGGTCAGCAAGCGCACCCGCTCCCGCCGGGCGGCGGAGGCGCTGCGGATGGTGGGCCTTTCTGACCGCATAGACTTTCTGCCCACCCAGCTTTCCGGCGGCCAGCAGCAGCGGGTCGCCATCGCGAGAACCATGATAAACCGCCCTAAGCTGCTTCTGGCGGACGAACCCACCGGCGCCCTGGATTCCGCCTCCGGCCAGCAGGTCATGGATATTTTTGACGAGCTGAACGACCAAGGCACCACCATCGTGCTGATTACCCACGCCCCGGAAATTGGCGAGCGCGCCCGCCGCCTGCGGCGGATATTGGACGGCGTGCTTCTGCCGGAGGAGGGAGGCGAGCCGGATGCATAGAGCGAAGAAAAAATCCCACAAGAAGCTTATCATCAGCATTATTGCTGTTATTCTGGCCGTGGCCCTGCTGATTGGGATTCTGTTCCTTGTGCGAAACCGCACCGGCGGGGCGGTGGATGTCTACCCGGTCAGCCAGGTCTCCACCAGCGGCGACTACGCCTATGAGACGGAGACGGAGGGGGCCGTTACGGCGGATAAGATACAGTCCGTGTATATCTCCTCCACCCAGCAGGTGACGGAGGTCTATGTGACGGAGGGACAGACCGTTTCTGTGGGCGATCCCATTCTGGCCTACGACACCACGCTCAGTCAGGTGGAGCTTGACCGGCAGGCCATCGCCGTTCAGCAGCTTGAGCTGGAGCTGGAAAACGAGGAGAAAAACCTCTCGGACATCGGCAATTACGCCATTGGATCCGGCGGGGGCTACAGCATTTCCACCGGTACCTCGACTGGCAGCTCGACGTCGGTCAGCGTCCCCTATTTCAAGGGCGGCAGCGGCACGGCCAGCGACCCATACGTCTGGCTGTGGAGCGACAGCATTGAGTACACCGACGATGTGATACAGATGCTTCTCAATCCCCCTGTCCAGGAGGAGCCGGAACCCACGGTTACCCCGGTTCCTACAGAGGAACCCCAGGAGACGGAGGAGCCAACTGTCACAGATGAACCGCAGGAGACGGCAGAGCCGGAGGAAACGAATGCTCCCGAGGCAACAGATGTCCCCGTGGAAACGGACGTCCCCGAAACTACGGACACCCCCGAAGAAACTGATACCCCCGAGGAGACAGATACCCCCGAGACTACAGATGCCCCTGAGGAGACGGACACCCCCGAGACAACGGATGTACCCGAGGAAACCGATACCCCCGAAACCACAGACGCCCCGGAAACCACCGAGCCGCAGGGGGATACCGACAGCGGCGAGGGCGACGGCGATGGGCGGGTCTATGTGGTGTTTGAGATTCGGGAATCCAACGCCCCCAAGGGCGCCCTGACCCGCTGCTGGGAGATGGCGTTCCGGGAGGTGACAAGCACCGCCACGACCACCAATACCGGCACAACCGACACGACTGAGCCGGACGGCGCAGACGATACTGAACCCGACGATGGAGACAGCGCCACCGGCGAGGACAGCGGCAACGCGGACGATACGGACAATACCGCGGCTGCCGGCGATACGACTACCACGACCACCGTTACCGTGATAAGCCGATGGGTGTTTTCCGTGATTGAGCCAAATTATATCCCGGATGAGGAGGAGACCGACGCGGGGGATGTGTATATCGACACGACGGTATATTATACCGCCTCCGAGGTGGCCCAGCTGAAAAGCGAGAGCCAGCAGCGGATTGCCGACCTGACCCTCCAGCTGAAAATGGCGCAGCTTGAATATGAGCAGCTCGAGTATGAGCTTTCAAACGGAGTGATATACGCTACCGTAGCGGGAACGGTCAAGACCGTCCGGGACCCGGACACCGCCCTGGCGGAAGGCTCCCCTGTGGTGCTGGTCTCCGGCGGGGGCGGCTACTACGTCACCGGCGTGCTGGGGGAGTTCGACCTGGATACCATGGCCGTCGGCGACACGGTGACAATCTATAGCTGGCAGTCCGGGGAGCAGATAGAGGGAACCATCACGGAAATCTCCGAATACCCCACGGAGAGCGACGAGTATTATTATTACACCGACGGCAACACCAACATTTCCATATATCCCTTCACCGTTATGGTCAGCGAGGACGCGAATCTCCGGGAGGGGGAGTATGTGTACATCTATCTTGCCAATTCCGGCTGGAACGACGACGGCTCCGTGTATCTCTATAACCCCTTTATCCGCACGGAGGGAGGCAAGAGCTATATCTGGGCAGCGGCAGAGGACGGTACCCTGGAAAAGCGCTACGTCACCACAGGCATATCCCTTTGGGGAAGCTATACCCAGATCACCGGCGGCCTGACGGAGGAGGATTATGTGGCCTTCCCCTACGGCAGGAGCCTGCGGGACGGGGCCAAGGTCAAGTACAACGAGGACACCGACTCGCTGTACGGCTACTGAGAGGGGAGGCGTTTGTAAATGGCTGAAAATCTGGCCCTGGCCTTCCAGGGAATATGGGCGCATAAGCTGCGGTCGTTTCTGACCATGCTTGGCATCATTATCGGCATTGCCTCCATCATCACCATCGTGTCCACCATTAAGGGCACCAACGAGCAGATCAAGGAAAACCTGATCGGTGCCGGGAACAACGCGGTGGTGCTGGAGCTGTATCAGGACGGGTACACCTATTATGTGGATTACAATGGCACCCCGGAGGGGGTCATCCCCATCACGGAGGAGACCCGGCAGGCGCTGCTGGCCATCGACCATGTGGTCTCCGCCAGCCTCTACTACACCAGAGAGTATTATTACGCCGGGGTGTATTACCAGAACACCCAGTACACCGGGGCCTTCTACGGGGTGGACGAGTATTACCTGGACATCTATGGCTATCAGCTCTGCTATGGCCGGGGCTTTTTACAGGAGGATTTCGACCAGTGCCGGAAGGTGGTCATTTTAGACACCCAGGCCGCCGCCTCCCTGTTCGGCGGGGAATACCCCATCGGCAAAACCCTGGAAATTCAAGGGGAGCCGTTCACCGTCATCGGCGTGGTGGGGCAGTCCAGCGCCACGGAGTTGACCATTGAGACCCTCAGCGACTATTATACCTACGCGGACACCTCCGGCGGCAGTATGTTCATACCCGGCACCGACTGGGGCATTACCTTCCGCTTCGACGAGCCGCAGAAGGCGGTGCTTCAGGCCGCCAGTACGGACGATATGACCGCCATCGGCCAGGAGGCGGCGGAGCTTTTAAGCAATTCCCAGACCGCCGGCGCGGACAGCTCCTTTTCCTATGAGAGCAACGACCTGATGGAGCAGGCCGAGGATCTCCAGGATCTCTCCAACGCCACCAACAAGCAGCTATTGTGGATCGCGGCCATCTCCCTGCTGGTGGGGGGCATCGGGGTGATGAACATCATGCTGGTGACGGTCACGGAGCGGACGAGGGAGATCGGACTGAAAAAGGCCATTGGCGCCCGGAAAAAGCGGATCCTCTGGCAGTTTCTCACGGAGGCTGCCGCCCTGACCAGCATCGGCGGCGTCGTGGGCGTGGCTGCCGGGGTCATACTAAGCCGCCTGATCTCCACCATCATGGGAACCCCCACCGCCATCAGTCCCCCGGCGATTGTCATCGCCGTGCTGTTCTCCATGGTCATCGGCATCGTCTTCGGCATGATACCCGCCGTGAAAGCGGCAAATTTGAACCCCATAGACGCCCTGAGACGGGAATAAAGAGGGGGCCTATACCAAAACAGCGTTTGGTATAGGCCCTTTTTGTATTGTGTTAACGGGGTTGGCACTTCTTTGTGCTGTTTCTCTGTTCGGGTTTTACAGCTTTCTAATCGGGTGCCGGATTACGGTTTTTTGCTTTTCCGGGGCGACCTTTCGGGCGTCGCTCAGGTATATTTCGTGATGCAGACGCTTGCCGGTCATATTCAGTGCGTATCCCTGGCTGGTCATATATTCGTGCATGAGGGCTATGGTGGCGGGTTCGTCATCGTAGGGGCCGATGTGCATACACTGGACGCACAGGCCCTCGTCGTATGGGAGAAATTCCACTTGAGAGAAATCCGTTTTCTTCTTTTGAGTTGCCTCCTGGACGGCCCAAAGGAAGTCCTCTTTGGTCACAAAATCGGGAAGGCGAATGACGGACAGCCATTGAAAGGCATCCTTGCGGGCGTAATCTATGCCGTCCGTGCCGTCCTGCCACCAGAAGCCTTCCAGCGGAGGCACTACATAATCAAAATACCCTTCAATCTGGTGGTGGCCTTTTTTGCTCATCTTAATCGTGAACGCAATTCCATACAAAAGACCGATGGACTGCTTGTAGGCGCCGCCCTCCTCGTTTGGGTCGCCCTGCCCGCTCACGACGATATAGTTCATATGCGGCACCGTGACAATGCCGGGCTTATTTTTGGGCATATAGAACTCTTTGTATTCCTTTTTGTAGTCAAAAGCCATTGTGGTTTTCTCCTTCTTTGTCCTATCGGGGCAATTTCCATTTTAATTCTAACATTACCCGGCCCATAATAC
Organism: Oscillospiraceae bacterium; assembly: GCA_020866945.1. GTDB lineage: Bacteria > Bacillota > Clostridia > Oscillospirales > Oscillospiraceae > CAJOIG01. The sequence continues at coordinate 3,716 of JAJBVW010000054.1, read as the reverse complement.
AAGGCACAAACCTTTGCCAAAGGCGGCGGGAGAGGGTATAATGGAGTCATTACGAGCCAAAAAGGAGATTGACATGGACTATACGGACAAGCGCTTTTCTATCCTGGGGGATTCTGTCTCCACCTGGTATTCCGTCACGGATAAGGATCCCTATCTGTTTTACACCAAGACCCGCGCGCGCATCGGGGGATTGGCCGGGCCGGAGGATACCTGGTGGCTGGGGCTGATAAACGAGCTGGGCGGGGTATTCGACACGAATAACTCCCTTTCCGGCACCTGCGTTGCGGACGGCTACGGAGTCGGCCCCGGCGGCTGCACCCTGGGCCGGGTGGAGGCACTGGGCCAGCCGGACGTTATTTGTATATTCATGGGCGGAAATGACATGGGCTTTCAGGTGACGGAGGCGGAATTTGCCGCCGCTTATGACCTGATGCTCTCCCGCCTGAAGGAGCGCTACCCGGCGGCGGAGATATGGTGCGCCACCCTGATAAACGGCGTCAAGGTTACAAATCGGCCCTATTTCATGGGCAAGGATCCCGCCGTCCCGCTGGAGCCGTTCAGCTCCCTTATACGCGCCGCCGCCCGGAAGGCGGGCTGCCATATCGCAGACCTGGCCGCCTCCGGCGTTTTGTATGAGACCATAGACGGCGCGCACCCCACCAGGAAGGGAATGACCCAGCTAAAAGAGCTGTGGATACAGGCCATGACGAATCCCGCCCTATAACCAGTCAGCCCGGCCTATGCGTCCCCGGAAAGGCTTTCCAGCAGCGCTTGGGCGCAGCGGATGCCGTCTACGGCGGCGCTCATGATGCCACCGGCCCAGCCGGCCCCCTCGCCGCAGGGATAAAGCCCCCGCAGGGCGGGGCTTTGCATATCGTCTCCTCGCTCCATCCGCACGGGAGAGGAGGAGCGGGTTTCCGGCCCGGTCAGTACTGCCGCCTCCGCGGCAAAGCCCCGGAGCTTGCGGTCGAACACCGGCAGCGCGCCGGCAATGGTATCCCCTACGCAGGCGGGGAGGATGCTGTGCAGATTCAGCGCCCGCACCCCCGGGGCGTAGGAGGGGGAAACAGCCCCAAACGGGGCGGCATGACCCGTGAGAAAGCTTCCCACGGTCTGACATGGGGCGAGAAAGCCGCCCCCGGCGGCGTCATAGGCGGCCTGCTCGATGGCGCGCTGCCACTCCATTCCGCCCAAAACGCCGGGATAGGGGAAATCCGCCGGGGCTACGGCGGCCAGCAGTGCCGCATTCGCATTTACATAATTCCGGCCGCTGGGGCTGGCCCCGTTGGTGCAGACGCGCCCCTCCTCGCTGGCGGCAGGAACGACCTCCCCGCCGGGACACATACAGAAGGTATAGCACCGCCGCCCGTTCGGAAGCTGGCAGGCCAGGGAATAATCGGCGGCGGAGAGCTTCGGGTGGCCCGCGAAGGGGCCGTATTGGGCCTTGTCAATCTCCCGCTGAAGATGCTCGATGCGCACCCCCATGGCGAAGGGCTTGGGGGAAAGGGGGATACCAAGTTTACATAATATTTCAAACGTGTCCCTGGCGCTGTGGCCACAGGCAAGGATAAGCGCCTCACAGGGGACAAGGCCCTGGTTTGTCTCCGCCCCCGTCAGACGGCCATTTTCTGCTGTGAGGCCCGTGACCTTTGTGGAAAAGCGCACCTCGCCGCCCAGGGAAATAATCCGCCGCCGGATGCCGGCGCACACGCCGGGGAGCAGGTCGGTGCCGATGTGGGGCTTGGCGTCGGTCAGAATGTCCGCCGGGGCGCCGGCCTCGACCAGCTGCGCCAGCACCCAGGGGATGCGTCTGTCCTTCACACCGCTGGAGAGCTTGCCGTCCGAAAAGGCCCCGGCCCCGCCCTCGCCGAACTGGATGTTCGATTCCGGGTCGAGCCGGCCGGATTTCCGCATACGGGCCACCGTCTCCGTCCGGGCCTCCGCCGCCTCGCCCCGCTCCAGGACGATGGGCCGCAGGCCGGCCATGGCCAGAACCAGGGCGGCAAACATCCCGCCCGGGCCGAAGCCGACCACGACGGGGCGGCTGTCCCGGTTCCCGGAAAAGGCGGGGGGCTGCCAGATGCCCTCCGGCGCTGGGGCTGCGTCCCGGCATCGGGCCAGGGCGGAGGTCTCGTTCTTTACGGAGACATCCAGGGTATATACAAAATGCACGTCCGATTTTTTCCGCGCGTCCACGGCCCGCCGCACCACAGACAGGCTTTTGACCTTGCAGCCCAAGGCCCGCGCCGCCGCGGCCTCCAGGGCCGCTTCGTCCCCGTCCAGGGGCAGAGCGATGTTCCGAAGCCGTATCATAGCAGCCCTCCGGCGGCGAGACCCGCCATGCGCCCGCTGGACCAGGCCCATTGGAGGTTATAGCCTCCGCAGTCGCCGTCCACGTCCAGCACCTCTCCACAGGCGTAAAGGCCGTGTACCAGGCGGCTGGCCATGGTGCGCGGGTTGAAGCCGACGGTCTCCACGCCGCCGGCGGTGACCTGGGCGGCGTCGAAGCCGAGCGTTCCGAGCAGGGGCAGCTCAAACCGGCAGATGACGGCGGAAATCTGCTCCAGCGCCCGGTCGGATAAAGCCCACAGCCTGGTATCCAGAGGAATCTCCGCCCGGCGGATGACAGTGCGGGCAATGGCGTTGTGCAGCGCGCCGGTCAAGAGGTTTTCCGCCTTATAGTTTGCAAAGCTGTCTCGCTTTTCCGCCATGTAGCGAAGGATGTCGCGCTCCGTCAGCTCCGGCAGCAGCCGCAGAACCAGCAGGCCCCCCTCGCCCATATCGGCGGCGGCCCGGGACAGATCGAACACCGCCGGGCCGGTGACGCCGTATTCCGCAAACTGCCCCTCCCCCGCCCCCGCGGCCCGGGCGAGGCCCCGATATTCCAGGGTCAGGCGGGCCTGGGTGCGCACACCTTTCATGGGCCGAACCCAGGTGTTTTCCGTGCGCAGCTGCACCAGGGAGGGGCGAAGGGCTGTGCTGCTGTGGCCGAACAGGCGGAGAAGCTCATAGCCGGCGCGGGAGCCGCCCAGGCGTTCTCCCGCCGCGCCGCCGCAGGCGATGATAAGCCTGTCGCAGGCCACGTCCTCGCCCAGAGTGGATTCCAGGAGAAACTGATTCCCCTCCCGGCGGGCGTCTTTCACGGTAAAGCCGCAGGTTAGCTCCACGCCACGGGCCTCCATGGCCAGGCGCAGCACGTCCACCACGCTGGCGGCGGTGTCTGTCAGGGGATAGATGCGGCCCCCCTCCTCCCGCCGGACGGCCAGGCCCAGCCCGGCAAACCAGTCCATCGTCTCCGCCACCCCGAAGCGGGCCAGGGCAGGCAGCACAAAATCCGGGTTGCCCCCGTGGTAATGGGGAGGCCCGGCCTGTTCGTTGGACAGATTGCAGCGGCCATTGCCCGTGGCGGCCAGCTTGCGCCCCACGCGGCTCTACCGCTCCAGCAGCAGCACCCGGTTTTCCAAGCTCTCCGACGCCGCCAGCGCCGCCGCCATCCCGGAGGCCCCGCCCCCAATCACAGCAATGGTAGCCATAAATCGTCCTCCTGTTATACATATACCAGCAGAGGCCAAAGCCCCCGCGCTGGCTAAAACCTGTCCAATGATGCCAAACGAAAAATTCCCCCCACCAACCCACAATTAAGGTTGTCCGACAATGCAGGGCGAGGGATTTTGTTCGCTGGCTAGGCGGGCCGACGCAGGCGTACATCAGTACGT
>JAJBVW010000021.1 GCA_020866945.1 Oscillospiraceae bacterium | reverse complement strand
ATCTTGCGGAGTTCACCGAAAACCTCCAGTGGTATCTGGACAACCTGGACTACGCCAGCGGCTGGACCTGGTTCGACGAGGACGGCAACGCCCTTTCCGATGAAGAGGTAGCCGCCATGACAAGCGAGGACAAGGCCGTGGCCTTCATCGAGGGCCGGTATGCCAAGAGTTCCTCCAGCAGCGGCCTCGGCGGAGCTTCCGGCGAAATGCTGACCAGCGGTATGAACGGCGCGGCAGACTTCGCTGACAGCGCCTCCGGCGAGGCATCCGGCGAGATAGGCACTGACCGCCTGGCCAGCGGCGAGATGTCCGCTGACAGCCTGCCTGACAGTGCGGAGACCTCCTCCATCACCAACGAAAATGTGGACACCAGCGGCGATACCATGGATGTGGGAACCCCGGACGCGGGTACCACCCAGGCCGCAGGCAGCTCCACCGATTCTGCGAACTATTCCAGCTATGAGGAAATGCTAGAGGCTTACGCCGCCGACATCGCTGAGATTCTGGAGGGCGACGAGTACGGCAACAACATCGTCTCCCTGTATAACCCTCTGAACTACATTGGCGATGAGGATACGGAAACCCCCGCATGGACTCGCATCGTCATGGGCGCGTCCGAGGGCGATATGTCCATGTTCTCCTCCCTGAACCTTCAGATAGCCATGCTGAACGCCGGAACGGACTGCGAGATCGAATGGCAGTGGGACGGCGGCCACGTACCCTCCGAGGTGCTGAGCAGCTCCTTCTCCCTGTATGTCGATCAAATGTATGCGGAATACGCCGCCGGCGTGGAAATTGAAACGACTGAGGCCGAGGCTCAAACCTCCAACGGCACCGCCGACGAGGCTACTGGCACCGACCTGAGCGATTGGGTGGATTATTCTGACATCACCAGCGTATCCTTCTCTCTGGCCGATGCGGTATCCTATCGCACCGCAGGTGCCAGCAAGGCTATGCCCGGCTTCGACGTCATTGACTACGGGCAGGAGGACTATGTGTTCGGCAGCTCCACCCAGGACGCCCGGCATTGGGATACCTTCCTATTAGAGATATTCCAGGAGTACGCGGACACGCTCTCTGCGCTGTTCAACGCCGGGTAATCCGAAGGAACTGTCAACTTCACTTAACTGATTAAACGCATTGGCACACTCAGATGGGGACAAAAGCGCCCTGTCTGGGTGTGCCGCTGTTTTTTAATCCCCTGAGAAACCTCTGAATAAATCCAGCATTGTTCGCCTGTGAATACAGGCTCTTCATGCCCATTTTTCCCATCGCCGCTTTTCATCGGCGGGCGGACGTGATATAATAACGTCAGGCCGTTATTATATTTTAATTTCAATCATCTTGCTCCCGCCCTTCGGGCGGAACCGCAAGACATGATATAAATGGGAGCGACAAGATTTTTATGGTTTTTCGGTGGGGCGCGTATGGGACATTTCAAGCTAATATCTGACTATCAGCCCGCCGGGGATCAGCCGGAGGCCATTGAAACCCTGGCGGCGGGGCTGGAAAACGGGATAGAGGAGCAGGTGCTGCTGGGCGTCACCGGCTCCGGCAAGACCTACACCATGGCGAAGGTCATCGAGCGGCTCGACCGGCCCACCCTGGTACTGGCCCACAACAAAACCCTGGCCGCCCAGCTATGCGGGGAGTTCCGGGAGTTTTTCCCGGAAAACGCCGTGGAATATTTCGTCAGCTATTATGACTACTACCAGCCAGAGGCCTATATTCCCCACACGGACACCTTCATCGAAAAGGACGCCTCCATAAACGACGAGATCGACCGCCTGCGCCACAGCGCCACCAGCTCTCTGTTTGAGCGTCGGGATGTGATCATGGGCTCCTCAGGGAGGTGCATTTAAGGGCTTGGCGAACCCATCGACTACAAGAACATGGTCATCTCCCTGCGGCCAGGGATGGAAAAGCCCATGGACGAGCTTCTCCGCCGCCTGGTGGAAATACGCTATGAGCGCAACGATGTGGCCTTTGAGCGAAACCGCTTCCGCGTCCGAGGGGACACGGTGGAGATATTCCCCGCCTACGCCCGCGACCACGCCATTCGGGTGGAGTATTTTGGGGATGAGATCGACCGCATCAGCGAGATAAACGTCGTCACAGGCGCGCCTATGCGGACGGTGAGCCACTGCGCCATATACCCCGCCTCCCACTATGTCACCACCCATGAAAAAATGGAGCGGGCCATTGGAGAGATACGCCAGGAGCTTGCCGAACGGGTCGCCTGGTTCCAGGAAAACGGAAAGCTCCTGGAGGCCCAGCGCATACAGCAGCGGACGGAGTATGACATTGAGATGATGCAGGAGCTGGGCTACTGCTCCGGGATAGAGAATTATTCCCGCATCATATCAGGCCGGGCGCCGGGCAGCGCCCCCATGACGCTGCTGGACTACTTCCCCAAGGATTTCATCCTGTTCGTGGACGAGAGCCACGTCACCCTGCCCCAGGTGCGGGCCATGTACCGGGGAGACAGGAGCCGGAAGGAGACGCTGGTGGGCTACGGCTTCCGTCTGCCCTCCGCCTTTGACAACCGGCCACTGACCTTCGACGAGTTCAACAGCCGGATACGCCAGGCGGTATACGTCTCCGCCACGCCGGGGCAGTACGAGCGGGAGCGGGCGGGCCAGATCGCGGAGCAGGTCATCCGCCCCACTGGGCTTCTTGACCCGAAGATTATAGTCCGCCCGGTAGAGAATCAGATAGACGACCTGATTGGGGAAATTCAGGAGCGCATCGCCAAAAACCAGCGCACCCTGGTCACCACCCTGACCGTGAAAATGGCAGAGGATCTGACCGCCTACCTCACCGATGCGGGCATCCGCAGCCGGTATCTGCACCATAACATTGGCTCCATGGAGCGGATGGAGATCATCCGGGATATGCGTCTGGGCGAATTTGACGTACTGGTTGGCATAAACCTTTTGCGGGAGGGACTGGATTTGCCGGAGGTGTCCCTGGTGGCTATTCTGGACGCGGACAAGGAGGGCTTTCTCCGCTCGGAAACCAGTCTTATCCAGACCATCGGTCGAGCGGCCCGGAACGCGGAGGGAACGGTCATCATGTACGCCGACACCGTCACCCCCTCCATGCGGGCCGCCATCACAGAGACGGAGCGCCGCCGGGCCAAGCAGCAGGCCTATAACGAGGCCCACGGCATCGTTCCCAAAACCATCGTCAAGAGCGTGCGGGAGCTTATCGAGATCTCCGGCAGCGCGGAGGAGGCAGAGGCCGTCACCGCCAGCGGCGTGAAGATGACCGAGCGGGAGCGGCAGGAAGAAATAGAGAAGCTGGAAAAGCAAATGCGCAAGGCCGCAAAAATGCTGGAGTTCGAATATGCGGCCGTCATAAGAGACCGGCTGGTAAAATTACGAGGAGAAAAATAATATATACAGAAAGGCTTGGTACAAAGCAATGTTAGCAGAAAAAATGGTAGCCCTGGGAACGGAGCGCTCCGTTATTCGGGAGCTGTTCGACTATGGCAAACGCCGCGCGGCGGTGGTGGGAGCGGAGAACGTATACGACTTCTCCATCGGAAACCCCAGCGTTCCCGCTCCACCCTCGGTAAACGAGACTATCCGGCGTCTGATTGACGAGATTGACCCTGTTATCCTCCACGGCTACACCAGCGCCGCCGGAGACGCCGAGGCCAAGACGGCCCTGGCCGCCTCCATCAACCGGCGCTTCGGCACCAATCTCTCCCCGGACGGGCTGTATCTCACCATGGGCGCGGCTATGTCCCTGAGCTGCTGCTTCCACGGGCTGTGCTGCCCGGAGGACGAGTTCATCGTTCCCGCCCCCTACTTCCCGGAATACAAGGTGTTCATCGAATCCGCCCATGGGAAAATGGTGGTCATCCCCCCGGACACGGAGCATTTCCAGCTTGACCTGGCAGCCATGGAGCGGGCCATCAACGCCCACACTAAGGCGGTAGTCATAAACTCCCCCAACAACCCCTCCGGCGCGGTATATTCCGAAAAGACCATTCAGGCCCTCGCCGACCTGCTGGAAACCAAGAGCGCCGAATTTGGCCATCCCATCTATATCATCTCCGACGAGCCTTACCGGGAGATTGTCTACGATGGCGTGCGGGTGCCGTATATCCCCAAATACTATAACAACACCCTGGTGTGCTACTCCTTCTCCAAATGCCTGTCCATTCCCGGCGAACGCATCGGCTATGTGGCGGTGCACGAGACGGTGGAGGACTGGCAGCAGGTGTTTGCGGCCATCGCCGGCGCGGGCCGGGCATTGGGCTGCGTGAACGCCCCGTCCTTGTTTCAGCTTGTGGTCGCGGCCTGCGCGGACGACACGGCAGACCTTTCCGTGTATGCGGAGAACCGGCGGCTGCTGGTGGACGGCCTGCGGGCACTTGGCTATTCCTGCGTGGAGCCGGGCGGCACCTTCTATCTGTTCCCGCAGTCCCTGGAGCCGGACGACGCAGCCTTCAGCCTGCGGGCCAGAGACGACTTCGACCTGCTCATCGTCCCCGGCTCCGGCTTCGGCTGCCCCGGCCACGTCCGTATCTCCTACTGCGTCCCCACCGAGCGCATCCAGCGGGCGCTTCCCGTATTCGCTCAGCTGGCGGAGAGCTACAAAAAATAACACCACCAAGAAAAACCGCGCCCGAGTCCAGCCAAAAGGCCAGACCCGGGCGCGGCATTTTTTGTGGGACAGATTGTGCGCTTATCCCTTCGTCACCGACGCGGCAAGCTCTGTCATTTGCGTTACCGAAAGCGTGTCTTCAGCATAGCTATATACCTGTACCAGGGTGAAAATCACGTCCTCGCCGGCATCGTACCAGGTCAGCTCGCGGCGGATATAATCCCCGCTTTCGTAATACACGGCATAGGCCTGGCAGCCGTCCACGGCCAAATCGGTGGTGACGGCGGTTCCCTCCGTGTCGCAGGCCAGAAGATAATCCTGCATAGCCTGGAACGCAGCGGCATTGTCGGTAGCGGTCTTATTTTCATTCGTCCAGAAGCGGCTGTATATCAGGGCCAGGCCGTTGTCATATGCAATGCACACCTCGTCATAGGTCTGCTCCTCCGTGCTCCAAACCAGGTCGCCGCTGGTATAGCCATTGTCAGTGGACAGGGCATAGCCCAGGGCAGGTGCGGTGGTCAGACCGGACACCACATAGGTGTCAAGCTGACCTGCCTCCTCCAGTATTACATCCGAAAAATCAACACTGGACGTGACATAGGAGCTGTCCTCCTCCACGATGGACTCGGCCAGGGCCAGCAGTTCCTCCATGGAGTAATCCTCCGGATCGTCCGCCTCGTCGTAGTTCATCGTGACGGTAAAAACCAATCCCCTGTCTGTGTCAGCCCAGCAGAGGGAGACCTGGCGGCTGAACTCGTCCCATCGGTAATAGCCCTCATAGCCATTCACAGTGCAGTCGGTCAGCTCCCCGTCGGCGTACCACTCCTTATAGAGGGCAAAGGCGGTCTCCATATCCAGCTTCTCGGAACCATCCTGGGTGTAATAGCTCCGCCAGTCCAGTAAAATCGACCGTAAATCGAAGCTCCCGTCGGTGTAGATTTTCTCCATCTCCGTCACGCAGAAGTCAATCTCATCCGAGTGCATTTGCATTTTGTCATACGACCCACCGCCGGCAAGACTGAATCCTTCGGGCAGGGCGGTCAGCTCAAAGCCACCCAAATCCGCCAGAGCGCTTTGACCTTGCAGATCGGTTGTCGATGTGTCCGCATTGATTATCACCGATTGAGTCTGGGTCTCCTCCACAAGGGAATCGGCCAGGGCCAGCAGCTCCTCCATGGTATAGACAATATGTAATGACCTCCGATTTGTAGAAACGTGGATTTACCTGTATAA
>JAJBVW010000182.1 GCA_020866945.1 Oscillospiraceae bacterium | reverse complement strand
ATATTTGGTGAGATTGCTGCTTTAATTTTTTTGAATTTCATCTATAATAAAAACTGATATTTGCGGAGCTTCTGTACCGCAGATAAAAATACAAGGAGGATTACAGAAAATGAAGCGCACACTGAAATTTCTGCTCTGCACGGTCTTTGCCGTCGCTCTGATGGCGGGCATGACCAGCGCTCTCGCCTGCACCGGTTACTATGTAGGCAAGGACGCCAGCGTGGACGGCACCTACATGATAGGCCACACCGTAGATGCGTCCACCACAGCCCAGGGCTGTGTGATCGTGGTGGAGGCCAGCACCGAGCCGGGCCGCACCATCACCGTCGGCGACACGGAGGTTCCCCTGCCGGATGTCACCTATCAGTACACCGCCACCCCTTTCCTTGGCTGGCTTGACTTCTCCAACGCCGCCAGCAATGAATACGGCGTTTCCATTACCGGCGCCGTCACCACCTACATCTCCGATGCTATGCAGGAGGCCGACCCTTACACGACTGACGGCCTGTCCGAGAGCTGGATCTGCGCCTACATTGCCGCCACCTGCACCACCGCCCGCGAGGCCGTGGAAACCTACGGCGAGCTGATGGAGATCTACGGCAGCTCTGAGTCCAACACCTTCCTTATCACTGACCAGGAGGAGGCCTGGTATCTGGAGAGCTATTCCGGCCATCAGTGGGTCGCTGTAAAATGCCCGGACGACTGCGTAGCCGTGTTCGGCAACGAGTGTATGCTTGGCACGCTGGAGGATTACGTGGAGGGCGAGACCCTGCTCCACTCCGATGAGCTGTTCACCCTGCCCGAAGAAGCCGGTCTGGCAGTCTATGACGAGAACGGCAACATGGATATGTTTGAGACCTACTGCGGCGACGACCTGCTGGAGGATTACTCCAACCTCCGCACCTGGTACGGCCACTACCTGCTGGCCCCCTCCACCGCCGGGGAGTATGAGACCAAGACCCGTTACGACCTGTTCTATGAGCCGGACGAGCTTGTGTCCCTGGAGGACATCTTTGACCTGACCCGCTCCCGTTACGAGGGTACCGAGTACTGCCCGGATGAGACCGGCGAGAGCATCCGTATCATCGGCATCGAACGCCAGGTGAACTGCGCCGTCATTCAGACCTACACCGAACTGCCCGCCGCCATGTGCGCCGTCACCTGGAATACTGTCGGCAACGCGGACAACAATGTTTACCTGCCTATGAGCAATCTGATTACCGATGTGGCGGAGATGTTCGACTATATCCCTGAGGATTACAGCGGCTCCAGCTATCGGCTGGACATTGCCATGACCCACTTCAAGCGTCTGACCGCCCTGGCCGAGCAGGACAGGGTCATGTATGCCGGCGTCAGCGAGTATTGGAAGAGTCTGGAATCCTCCCTCGCGGCTGAAATGCCCTCCATCTTGGCCGATCTGGCTGAGCTGTACGCCGAGGATCCTGAGGCCGCAGCGGAGAGCATTACCGCCTACACCATTGAGGTGCAGGAGCAGGCGCTGGAGGACGCGGACACCATGTTCGACGAGCTGGTATGGTACATTATCGCCAACACCAACACCATGCCCACTACCGAGCAGACCCCCTTCGTCACCTCTCTCATGGAGACAGAGGAGGTCAGCGAAGGCTGATAGCCTTCCTGCAACTTGAAATTGCCGGGGCCGTACCGCTATCTGTGGTATGGCCCCGGTTTTTGTGACAATTTGCTGATTTTAACCTTTACATTCCCAAAGAATTTTATTATAATTGCATTTGTCGTTCTCTGGACAAATTTTCCAGAGGGCAAATAAACTAAGGAGGACTCGCAAAAATGAAGCGAACCTTGAAATTCCTGCTCTGCGTGGTCTTTGCCGTGGCTCTGATGGCCGGCATGACCAGCGCCCTGGCCTGCACCGGCTATTATGTGGGCAAGGACGTCAGTGTGAACGGCACCTATATCACCGGCCACACCGTAGACATCACCACCACCGTCCAGGGCTACGTCACCGTAGTGGAGGCCAGCACCGAGCCGGGCCGCACCATCACCGTGGGCGACACGGAGGTACCTCTGCCCGACGTGACCTACCAGTACACCGCCACCCCCATCATTGGCTATGAGGACGCGGCCAATGCCGCCAGCAACGAGTATGGCCTGTCCATCACCGGCGCTGTCACCACCTATGTGTCCGACGCCATTTTGGAGGCCGACCCCCTGACCACCGACGGCATCTCCGAGATGTGGGTCAGCTCCTACATTGCCGCCACCTGCACCAGCGCCCGCGAGGCCCTGGAGGCTTACGGCTATCTGATGGAGACCTACGGCAGCTCCGAGTGCAACACCTTCCTGATCACCGACCAGAACGAGGCCTGGTATCTGGAGAGCTATTCCGGCCATCAGTGGATCGCCGTGAAATGCCCGGATGACTGCGTGGCTGTGTTCGGCAACGAGTGTATGCTCGGCACCGTGGAGGAGTATGTCGAGGGCGAGACCATGTACTGCTCCGAGGATCTGTTCACTCTGCCGGAGGAGATCGGCGTGGCCGCCTATGATGAGGACGGCAACATGGATCTCTATGAGACCTACTGCGGCACCGATCTGCTCAGCGACGGCTCCAACCTGCGCACCTGGTACGGCCATGTGCTGCTGGCTCCCTCCACCGCTGGAGATTACGACACCAAGACCCGCCATGACCTGTTCTATGAGCCGGACGAGCTTGTCTCCGTCCAGGACATCCTGGAGCTGACCCGCGCCCGCTTCGAGGGCACTGAGTACTGCCCGGAGGAGGCCGGCGGGAATGCCCGCGTCATCGGCATCGAGCGCCAGATCAACTGCGCCGTTATCGAGACCTATCCCGACCTGCCCGCCGCCATGTGCGTTGTCACCTGGAACTGCCTCGCGAACGCGGAGCACTCCGTGTATCTGCCCATGAGCAACCTGATTACCGCCGTGGCGGATATGTATGCCAACAACCCGGACGATTATATCGAGAACTTCGGCAGCTATTACTATCGTCTGGACATCGCCTTCACCCACTTCAAGCGCCTTGGCTCCCTGGCGGAGCAGAACCGCACCATGTGGGGCGACGGCATCCGCGCCTACTGGAACAGCGTGGAGACCGACCTGATTGCCGAGCTGCCCTCTATCCTGGAGGAGACCGCCGCTCTGTATGCGGAGGATCCTGAGGCCGCCGCCGAGAGCATGACCAGCTATTATATCGGTCTTCAGGAGCAGGCCCTGGAGGATGCGGACACCATGTTCGACGAACTGATTTGGTACATCATCTCCAACAACAACACCACAGTGGCGGAAGCCGACAAGACCCCCTTCGTTACCTCTCTGCTGACCGTGGAGGAGGAGACCGAGGAAGCCAGCGGTGAGGCGTCCGGCGAGGCCACTGAGGAGGTTGCCGCCACAGGCACGGAGGAGAGCGACTATCAGGCATACCTCATGGCCTTTGTGGATTCCTGCGAGGACATCCAGACTAGCGGCGCGGCGGAGGAGTTCTATGTGCTGATTGAAGCCGGGGACTATGTAAGCTTCCCCGCCGAGATGCTGTTTGACGCCACCTGGTTCGGCGAGGCCGCCATGACCTACGAGGAGTTCGTGGCCGCCGACGGGATGTATGAAATCGCCGACCACCCCTCCAACGGCGCTATGCTGGACGGCACAGGAAAATAAAACGCAGCCTGGAATCAAAATATAAAATCTGCCCCAAAACGTCTGTTTTGAGGCAGATTTTTTACTCAGTGTTTACGGCTCCTATTTCACCGCGAAGATAACCGGCCCGTCGCAGGGAGCGGGCTTGCGGTAAGCTTTGAAAAACGATTCCTGCGCCGATTGCAAAACCTCCGGCGGGTACTTTGAGCCGAAGGTGTCCTCCAGCAGCCGTTCCTGCGCCCAGCGGGGCAGGTCGTATATCAGCGCGCAGTACAGCAGAAAATCTGTCAGCGCCCAGGGAGTCTCGTCCAGGTTCAGAACAGACCGCAGTGGGATGGATATATCCCTGTCGCCGCAGGTGTTGGCATAGGTGCGCAGCACCAGGCGGGACACCCCTCGCGGCAGGGCGGCGTTCACGGCGTAGCCCTCCGGCGCAGCACCTTCCAAAGCCCGGGCTGTTAAATCTTGGGAAACCACGGAAAGTCCTCCGCCGCTTCCACAGGACACCCCCAGCCGGGCAGCGACACGGGCGGCCAGGCCGCCGGACACCTCCGCATGGATATTCTTCCGGTAAAGGCGCAGCCTGTCCACCGCTCCCGCGCAGACGCACAGGGCCAGCAGGTCGTCGGGCCGCTCCCCCACGGAAAGGGTCAGCTGGGGCGTACCGGCGGCACGCATACGGCGGGCCAGTCCGTCGCTTTGCAGACTCAAAATGCGGGGCAGCATTTCCGGGAACACCGTCCAGGGGGTCGTGGGCTGGCCAGTCACTTCCTCCTCCACTGGGGCTTTCGCATCCCGCCGGGGCATAGATACCTCCGCAATGGCATAGCCCGTCTCGGAGCTTGCCAGAAGAAAGCCGTTCTGGGCAATGACGCACTGGCCGGTGTATACCTTCTGGCCCACCCCGCCAAGAGGGCAGGCCATGATGACCACGGCCATATTCTCATGGCTGGCTATGGCCGCCAGCTCCTCATTTTCATAATAGGAGGAGGCGGTAGCCGCCCGGTTGGAAGAGCAGCAGAGGATGTCCAGCTCCTGCGGCTGAAGGAGCTGCTCCGCCGTCAGGGACGGAGCTGTCAGGGGATAGACCGGCATCGGCCCGGCCTGGCGCTCCACTGCGCCGCGGTTTATATCCTCCGGCACCCCGTCCGGCAGCACCAGCATGGCCGCTCTGTCGGCACGGGCGCGGCTGATGGCCGCCAGGACGTTCGCCATATTCTGCCCCGGCTGGCCGGGGATAATCTCCGGCGCGGCAGCGGCAACTTTGATGCGCATGGCCTGTCAGCTCCTTTCAAAAACAAAAAGGCTCTCGTCAAAATATCGCAGGACAGCGGCGCGGCCCACCACGAAATGCTCGTCGTCTATCCAGACGGTGACGGTGCCGCTCTCGTTGACCGCCGCCGTCATATCGTATTCCGGCAGGGCCGGGAAAATGCTCTCTTCCAGCTCCTGCACCAGAGCCTCCGGGTTGGCGGCGTAATAGGCCGTATCCTCCGGGGCCTGATAGCCGGAAATCGGGTCACGGCCGCTGGTCACGCAGATAAGTCCAACCAGCACCGCCAGCACCACAAACAGCACACACCCGGCGGGGCGTATGGTTTTTACAAAGCTCTGGCCCGCCGTGTCCCTGGGCTGATGCTCCCGCCGCTCCTGCTCTTCCATATCAGTACTTTACCCGCTGGGCAATGTAATCCCGCACCTGGTCAATCGGCAGACGCACCTGCTCCATGGTGTCCCGGTCGCGGATGGTAACGCAGTTGTCCGCGGGAACCTCTCCGTCTCCAACGGTCTGGAAGTCCAGGGTTATGCAGAAGGGAGTACCAATCTCGTCCTCCCGGCGATAGCGTTTGCCGATGGAGCCGGTCTCGTCGTAATCGCAGGAGAAGTCCTTGGAAAGCTCCTGCACCAGTTCCTTGGCCGGGCCGGTGAGAATCTCTTTCTTAGACAGAGGCAGCACGGCGCATTTATAGGGGGCCAGCTGTGGATGGAGGTGCAGCACGGTGCGGACGTCGGGCTTGCCCTTCTTATCCACGCCCACCTGCTCCTCGTCATACGCATCAATCAGGAAGGCCAGCATAGCCCGGTCGGCACCCAGGGACGGCTCGATGACATAGGGGACGAATCCGGCCTCCATGCCCTCCTCCTTGTATTCCATCTTCTCCCCGGAGAAGGTCTGGTGCTGGGTCAGGTCGTAGTCCGTCCGGTCGGCCACGCCCCACAGCTCGCC
>JAJBVW010000053.1:4067-5866 GCA_020866945.1 Oscillospiraceae bacterium | reverse complement strand
CCCGCCGGAGCGGACGCTGACCAGCAGGGGCGCAGCCGGGTCTCCGAATTTTTTGCCCGTCTGGGCCTCCAGCTGGGTGACGCTGGCCATGATTTCCTCCAGAATATCCGGAGCCAGCTCGCGGCCGTCGTCATAATAGCGGGTGCAGGCCTCGGTGGTAATGGTGAAGCCCTCCGGCACGGGCAGGCCCAGGCCAGTCATCTCCGCGAGATTCGCGCCCTTGCCGCCCAGCAGCTCGCGCATATTGGCGTTGCCCTCAGAAAATCGGTAGACGTATTTCATGAAAAAACCTCCTGTATCTGTCGTTTTCCGCCCCATGTTTGACATAGGCGGGGATTTTTTGAGAATTTTGTCAAAAAAGGTGTTTATTTTCGTGGGATAGTGTGGTATATATATAATATATCTTCCAATGACCATATTAAACGGGCGTGATTTATTTGTCAAGTGTATTTTTTACATAATTTAGTATACTTACCGCCAGTTGGGGACATTGTATGCAGGAGGTCGATGCTTTTATGCTGGCAGCGGAACGCAGAAACCAGATTCTTGAAATGCTGCGGCGGGATGACCGGGTGCTGGTTGGCCCTCTGGCCGAGCAATTCGGCGTATCGGAGGAGACCATCCGGCGGGATCTGGCCACGCTGGAGCAGCTTGGCGTAGCCATGAAGTGCTACGGCGGGGCCACCCTGGTGGATAACCGGAACGCACCGCCCTTCAAGGTGCGGAAAAAGCTGAACGTAGAGGAAAAGCGCACCGTGGCCGCGCTGGTGGCCCGCATGGTGGAGGACGGGGATTTCCTCATGCTGGACGACAGCTCCACCAGCTACTTCGTGGCCCGCGCCCTTCACGGAAAAAAGCGCCTGACCATCGTCACAAACTCCATCGAGATTATCTTAGACCTTTCCGGCGTCCGCCAGGACTGGACGGTCATATCCACCGGCGGGAATCTTGACCAGGACGTTTTCGCCTTTTTTGGCCGTCAGGCGGAGGAGACTATCCGCTCCTTCCATGTGGACAAGGCCATCATCTCCTGCTCCGGTGTGGACAAAGACGGCCGCTTCACCGAGGCAGGCATTGAAAACGCCAACATCAAGCGGGCCATGATGGAGTCCAGCCGCCAGGTCATCCTGGGCATAGACAGCCATAAATTCGACAATACCGCTTTCCTGAACGTGGGCGAGGTAAAGCAGCTCAACGCCATCGTAACCGATGCGCCCCCCGCCCCCGGCTGGCCGGAGTTCCTGGCAGAGCAGGGCGTGGAGCTGGTGGTTCCCGATTAGCCCGGTACATATGCCCATATCAAAGGCTCGGCAACCGGACATGGCTGCCGAGCCTTTGATTTTGCTGTTTCTTCCTATAAGCATACCACATTATATGCAGAAACGTCTGCCTTCTCAGGGATTTACCACCCGCATGGGCACGCGGCCTTCGGCGACGGCCTGGACGTCCTCCCAAATCATCGCGTAGCTCCGGCGGAAGCTTGCGGCGGTAATGCCGCCGATGTGCGGGCTGAAAAGGATGCGCCCCGCCAGCTCCTCCGAGACCTGGAGCAGCGGATGGTCGGTCTGCACCGGCTCATGGTCTAAGGTGTCCAGCCCCGCCATGTGAAGACGCCCGCTTTGCAGCGCCTCTATCAGCGCCGCATCGTTCACAAGCTCGCCCCGGGAGGTGTTCACAAAACAGGCCCCCTCCCGCATGGACGCAAAAAATGCCCTGTCCGCCATGCCTGTGGTATGCTCGTTCACGGGCAGGTGAAGGCTCACGATGTCACTCCGGCCCAAAAGCTCCTCCATCGGCAG
>JAJBVW010000053.1:1013-4057 GCA_020866945.1 Oscillospiraceae bacterium | reverse complement strand
AACTGCACGCCGAGCTGCTCCTCCTCCTGCGGGGAAAGCGGCGAGCGCTTATAATAATAGATGCGCTCCACCCCATGCGCCCGCAAAAGCGCCGCCGTGCTCCGGGCGATGCTGCCGAACCCCACGAGGCCGACGGCGCAGTCGGCAAGCTCCCGCAGGTCGCCGCGCAGCATATACCCCTCCTTTACGGCAATCTGCCGTCCCTCGCGGACGGCCCGGTCGTTGGCCGTCACATTGCGGAGCATACCCAGCATGAGCAGCACCGTCTGCTCCGCCACGGCGCGGGCATTGGCCCCCTGGCAGTTGCAGACATAAATCCCCCGCTCCCTGGCGGCCTGAAGGTTGATGCCGTTATAGGCCACACCCTCGGAATGTATCAGCCGCAGCCGGGGCATACCGTCCATCAGCGCCGCCGGGACAGACGCCACAGCATCCGCCACGATGACCTCCGCGTCTCCCGCGAGGGCCAGGTATTCCTCCGTAGAGAGGCCCATATAGGCGTCCGCCGTCTCCACCCGGGAGAGATAGCTCTCCGGGGCGGAATACCGCTCCATGTTTCCCTTTTTTCCAATGTGCAAAACCTTCATGGCTGTTCCCTCCTGCCGGTATTTCGTCTCTTCTGAGGGATAGTATAGCATACTTTGGACAGAATTGCACCGGCAGCAAAACAAACGCCGCTTTGTCTTGTAAACCGGCCGTTTGTATGATACAATGGCCCCGGCCATGACGTGCCGCAGATATTTTCCTTGTTTCAGAGAGGATTTTATTATATGATAGAAAACATGAACATGACCGACGCCATCATTTCCATCACCGGCATCCAGCATGACGCCTCCGGCCAGCGGGACGAGGTCAACCTCATCACCGCCGGGCAGTACGGCTTTGAGGACGGGCGGGTATGCTTCACCTATGAGGAGAGCGACCTGACCGGCCTGGACGGTACGCAGACGACGTTTTCCGTCAGCCCCATGGGCGTCGTCCTCCGACGGGAAGGCTCCACCGTCTCCGAGATGATATTCGAGCAGGGGAAGAAGCACTTCATCCTCTGCGAGACGCCCTTCGGCAGCGCCGCCTTGGGCGTGGACACCCGCCGCGTCAAATCCTCCCTGGGCGAGCACGGCGGCGACATGGAACTAGATTACAACGTTGACCTGAACAACACCCCCGTGGGGCGGAATCATTTCAAAATCAATGTGAAAGAGAGCAAACATGGCAGACCTAATTGAACAGGCAAAGAGCGGGATAGACGGACTTATCCGCGCCGCCGTCCCGGCCCTGGCCCAGACGCCCGGCTCTGTGGGCATCCCTAAAAACACACAAAACGGCGATTTTGCCGCCAATCACGCTATGGCCGGGGCCAAGGCCGCCGGCATGGCGCCCCGAAAGCTGGCGGAGGAGATTCTCTCCCATCTGTCGCTGGAGGGCACCTGGTACACCGGCGCGGAGACCGCAGGCCCCGGCTTTTTGAACTTCCGCCTGGGCGATGACTGGTATTCCGACGTGCTGAACGCCGTCGCGGCGGAGGGCGCGGCCTATGGCCGGGCGGACGCGCGAAACGGCAAGCGCGTCATGGTGGAATTCGTCTCCGCGAACCCCACCGGCCCCATGACCATCGGCAACGCGCGCGGCGGCGTGCTGGGCGACACCATGGCCTCCGTGCTGGACTGGGCCGGATGGGACGTGTGGCGCGAGTTCTATGTGAACAACGCCGGTCATCAGGTGGAGCTTTTTGGCCGCTCCGTGGAGGCCCGGTATTTGCAGATTATCCAGGGCGAGGACGCGGTGGAGTTTCCTGACAACGGCTATCACGGGGACGATATTCGCGCCATGGCCCAGGAGATATACGACGCCGAGGGGGACAAATACCTCCATATGTCCGCTGAGGAGCGGCAGAAGGCGTTTATTGATTACGGCATCCCCAAAAATATCCAGCGTATGCGGGATGACCTGGAGCGCTACGGCATAAAATTCGACCGCTGGTTTTTGGAGACGGAGCTGCACGACTCCGGCTACGTGGCCGAGACCATCGACATCCTCACCCAGGCGGACCACACCTATGAAAAGGACGGCCAGCTCTGGCTGAAAAACACGGACTTCGGCGCGGACAAGGACGAATGTATGCGCCGCGCAGACGGCACCTGGACATATTACGCCGTGGACATCGCCTATCACCGCAACAAATTCGTGGAGCGGGGCTTCGACCGGGTGATAGACGTCTGGGGCGCCGACCACCACGGCCACGCCATCCGCTTCGGCTCCACCATGACCTGCCCGGAGCTGGGCTTGAACGGCCGGGCGCTGGATTTCCTCATCATGCAGATGGTGCGCCTGACCCGCAACGGCGAGACGGTGAAGGTCTCCAAGCGGACGGGCAAGGCCCTGACCCTCGCAGATTTGATGGACGAGATTGGCCGCGACCCCTGCCGGTATTTCTTCAACGCCAGCCCCGGCAGTCATCTGGAATTTGACCTTGACCTGGCCGTGCGGCAGGACAGCGAAAACCCCGTCTATTATGTCCAGTACGCTCACGCCCGCATCCAGTCTCTGCTGTCCATGCTCGCGGCGGATGGATATAAGCCCGCGGAAAAGGCGGACGCCTCCCTGCTCACCGCGCCTCAGGAGCGTGAGCTTATCAAGGCCCTCGCCTCCTTCCCCGGTGAGATTCGCCAGGCCGCCCAGGAGCTTGACCCCTCCCGCATCAACAAATACGCCACGGAGGTCGCCTCCCGGTTCCACAAGTTCTATAACGCCTGCCGCATCCGCGGCGAGGAGGAAAGCCTTGTCCGCGCCCGACTCCTTCTGGCCGCCGACACCGGCATCGGGCTGGAAAACGCCCTCGGCATCCTGGGCGTCACCGCCCCGGACAGTATGTGACGGTCTCCCTATAGCCAAAGCACAGGCATCTTGACATCCAACATCGCTCCCTCCCTCTGGGCTGGGAGCGGTTTTTGCTTTTGTTATTTCTAAGCAAGCAGTTTGTCACTCTATAATCAATACCCCCAAAATGAAAAAATTTGCATATCTGAATGCTCCAATATCCGAAA
>JAJBVW010000053.1:0-1003 GCA_020866945.1 Oscillospiraceae bacterium | reverse complement strand
ATATAGCCAAAAATGCCAATTTTCTTTCATTTTTCCGTTGACTTTTCATCAATAACAAGGTATTATATTTATAATAAGAAAAAGGAATCACAACAGAAAGGAAGGGGAATACTATTGAAGTCAACAGGAATCGTGCGCAAGGTGGACGAGCTGGGCCGCATCGTTCTGCCCATTGAGCTGCGCCGCTCGCTGGACATTGCGGAAAAGGACACGCTGGAAATATCCGTCACGGACGATACTATCCTGCTGAAAAAGCATCAGGCATCCTGTGTCTTCTGTTCCAGCACCAGAAATGTCGTCAGCTATAAGGGAAAAACGTCTGCCCAACCTGCGTGCAGGAGCTGACAGCGCTGATTTGACCGCTGCCCGGCGCCCTCCGGCGGCCTCCGGCGATGTCCTTCGCCGGGGGCCATATGGCGCAAAAAATGATTTGACAGAAGCCCTTGGCTGTGCTATTATATTTTAGCCGCTTTGAAAGGGGTTTTCTCAAGTCGGCCTATGGCCGCCCCCGGGACAGCGAGCCCGAAAGGAAGGAAAAACAAAACCACAATGAAGCACGCAATCATCGAGACCGGCGGCAAGCAGTACCGCGTGGCCGAGGGCGACGTTATCTTTGTCGAGAAGCTGGACGCCGAGGAAGGCTCCGCCATCAAGTTCGACAAAGTCCTGGCCCTCATCGGCGAGGAGGACAGCACCTTCGGCGCCCCCTACATTCAGGGCGCGACCGTCTCCGCCACCGTCGTGAAGCAGGGCCGGGCCAAAAAGATCCGGGTTTACAAAATGAAGCCCAAAAAGGGCTATCGCAACACCAAGGGCCATCGTCAGCCTTACACCAAGGTTGAGATTGGCGCCATCGGCTGACAGCAGGAGGTAATTCATCATGGCACATAAAAAGGGCGGCGGCTCCACCAAAAACGGGCGCGACAGTAATTCCAAACGTCTTGGCGCAAAGCGGGCGGACGGTCAGTTTGTCCTGGCCGGCAACATCCTGGTGCGCCAGCGC
>JAJBVW010000162.1 GCA_020866945.1 Oscillospiraceae bacterium | reverse complement strand
TCATAACCCATGGCCATCCAGACAAGGCCGTGGCCCGCGCCGTATAAAACGCCCATGGCAATCACCGCCGCCGCACTTTCCGCGTGGGGCAGGCCAAGGCAGAGCAGAATCATCGCCCCATAAGCGGGCAGCAGAAAAACCAGATGGGAGCATTTTCCCACAAATCGGGAAAATGCCAGCCGCAGCAGCACGATGACCCCCGCACTGACGGCAAAAAACACCCCTGGCACCCACGCTGCAAAGCCCCGAGTCACCTTTAGATACGGCGTAGCGAAGCACATCATGCTCACAATGCAGAACAGGGATGCAAATTCAACGAGGGCGGCCCGCAGGGCCGTCTTTTCAATGATATTTTTCAGACCAGGGCGGGACTGCGTCTCCTTCGGTTTCTCCACCTTGGGCGCGTTTTTGCGCTTTTCATAGTTCACGCACAGCGCCATAATAACGCCCAGCAGCCCACAGGCCGCCACGCCATAAAAAGAACAGCGGTTTCCCAGCAGCCCCACAAGAACCGAGGCCAGGGCAGGGCCAATAGCGCCAGCCACAGACTGGCTCATGCCAAAGTATCCAATGCCCTCCCCCAACCGGCTGGGCGGTATCACATCCAGGGAGGCCGTGTTGTTTGCTGTGGAGGCCACAGAATAGCCCACGCCCTGCAAAATACGCCCCAGAAACAGGGCCGCAAGGACAGGAATGAGTCCACAAAAGGCGCTGGCCGCAAGAAAAATGACGCAGCCTGCCACCATAATAGCTCGCCGGGGAAAACGGTCGGAGAGATTTCCCGCCACAGGACGGGTCAGACAGGCCGCCAGAGTATACACTGTGGACAGCAGACCGGTTATGGCTGTATTACTGCCCAGATCCTCAATGACAAATAGCGGAACAATAACCGTGAGCATATTCATGCCCGTATACAGCATGAGCGCCATAGCGAACAGGAGGACAAAATCCTTTGTGACGATTTTTGGCGTGCTTTTGTCCGGCGCTGTGTTCATGGGTTTATCCATATCCATTTCGCCCCTTTCTCATGTCCCATTCCATGCAATCAGAAAATGACCTCGCTTTTTCCTACTCTGGTCATAAGAGCGCGCAGCTCAGTTTCCGGGTCGGCGGCTTCATAGAGAATTTCATATATGCACTGGCAGATGGGGGTCTCGGCCTCAAGCTTCATGGCAAGCTCCCGTATGCTCCGGGCGGCGTAATAGCCCTCTACCACCGCGCCAACCTCCTGCAACGCCTGCTCCGCCGGAGCGCCCTTGCCAATGAACAGACCGGCCCGGTAATTCCGGCTGTGGGTGGAGGTGCAGGTGACAATCAGGTCGCCCATCCCGGCCAGTCCGTAGCAGGTGACAGGGTCGGCCCCGTATTTTTTGCAGAGAACGCTGATTTCCGCGAGGGCGCGGGTCATGAACAGCGCCCGCGCATTATCCCCCAGGGCAAGCCCGTCGATAATGCCGCAGCCCAGGGCGACGATGTTTTTCGCGGCGCCGCACAGCTCCACGCCGGCTACGTCCCGGCTGCTGTAGACCCGGAACATTTCGCTCATAAAGACGCTCTGCACAAGCTCCGCCGTGGCCATATCCTCGCAGGCGGCCACGCAGCCGGTGGCCATCCGGCGGGAGACCTCCTCCGCATGGGAGGGGCCGGACAGCACCGTCACCGGGCAGTCCTTTCCCACCACCTGCCGGATAATCTGGCTCATGCGCAGATTCGTCTCCGGCTCCAGGCCCTTGGTAGCGGAAACGATGACGGTTCCGGGCCGTATGTACGGGGCGGCAAGCTCCGCCGTCTGGCGCAGGGCATAGGACGGGGTGACAAAAACCACCATTTCCGCCCGCTCCGCCGCCGTTATGTCGGCAGTGATTTCCAAATCCGCCGGAAGCCGGACACCGGCCAGGGAGGGATTTTTCCGCTTGGCCCTTAAAAGGGCCGCTTTTTCCTCCCGGCGGCTCCAAAGGGTAACGCGGTGTCCGTTTCCATGCAGCAGCAGGGACAGGGCCGTGCCCCACGCCCCGCTGCCGAATACTATGATTTGCATACTGTGCCTTTCTGTCTGTTCGTTCTCTCTTGTTCCCCCGGTATTACTCCCAGGTCTTCCAGACCTCCGGGCAATAGCCGACAGTGGCCTGCTTTCCGTTGCGGACAAGAGGCGTGTTCAGAAGCTCCGGGTCGTTATACAGTGCCTCCAGCTTATCCTCGGCGTAGGCCAGATAGGTCACCTCCGGGGCGCTGCTCATGGCGTCGATGCCCACGGCGTTTTTCACGCTGTTCAGCTCACCCCGGCTCATGCCGTAGCGCTGAATATCCACGAACTGAAACTTTATCCGCCGCTCCTTGAAATACCGCTGGGCCTTTTTTGTGTCAAAGCACTTGTTTTTCCCAAATATCTGTATATTCATGGGCTTACCGAAAAATCAGACCTCCATAATGACGGGCAGGATCATGGGACTGCGGCGGGTTACTTTATAGAGGTAGCCGGACAGCTGCGTTTTCACCTTGGCCTTGATTTCAGACCAGTCCGTGATATGCTGCCGTTCGCAGGACTCGATGCTTTCGTACACCACCCGGCGCATTTCCTCCATCAGATGCGCGTTGTCCTTCACATAGACAAAGCCTCTGGTGATAATTTTCGGGTCGGAAATCATAGTGCCGTCCTGAGTGGACATGGTCATGACCACCACCAGCATACCGTCCTGGGCCAGATGCTGACGATCCCGGAGGACGATATTCTCCACGCCGCCTTCATCCGTCCCGTCCACCAGCACACGGCCAGAGGGAACGGTGCCGTTTTTCTGTATTTTCTTCGGCGTCAGCTCGATGACCTCGCCAATGCCCGCAATGACGATATGGCTGCTGTCCATGCCCATTTCCTGCGCCAGCTCGGAATGGCGGCACAGCATACGGTGCTCCCCGTGGACGGGGATGAAATACTTCGGCTTCGTCAGGGCCAGCATGATTTTCTGCTCCATCTGGCAGGCATGGCCGGAGACATGAATGTCCATCGAGCGGTCATAGATGACCTCCGCGCCCTTCCAGAACAGCTCGTCAATGACCTTCGTCACCGTCCGCTCATTGCCGGGAATGGCGGAGGCGGAGATGATGACCCGGTCTCCGGCGGTAATCTTCACCTGCCGATGCTCGGAAAAGGCCATGCGGTACAGGGCGGACATATTCTCCCCCTGGCTGCCGGTGGAAATGATGACCACCTTGGAGGGCGGCAGGGCGTTCAAGCGGTTTATATCCACCAGAATATCCTTGGGAACAGACATATACCCTTCCTCCACCGCCAGCTTCACGGCATTTTCCATGCTGCGGCCCGTGATGCCCACCTTCCGCTTATAGCGGGCGGCGCAGTCGATGACCTGCTGGATGCGGTGGATATTGGAGGCGAAGGTCGTCACGATGATGCGCTTGTCGCACCCCCGGAAGAGCTTATCCATACTCTCCCCCACGTGATGCTCCGAGTCGGAATAGCCGGGCCGCTCCACGTTGGTGGAATCGGACAGCAGGGCCAGCACGCCCTCCTCCCCCAGCTGGGAGAAGCGGTGGAAGTCGAACACTCCACCCTCAATAGGCGTCAGGTCAATCTTGAAGTCGCCGGTATGGATGATCGTCCCGATGGGCGTTTTGACCGCCACGGCCACGCTGTCCGGGATGGAATGGTTCACATGGATAAGCTCGCAGGTGAAGCACCCCACATGGAACACGTCTCCGGCGGAGTGGGTGATAAGCTTCACCTTATCCGCCAGGCGGTGCTCCTCCAGCTTAAGGCGCACCAGTCCCGCCGTCAGGTGGGTGGCATAGACGGGACAGTCCAGCTTGCTCATCACATAGGGCATGGCTCCGATATGGTCTTCATGGCCATGGGTCAGCACGATGCCCCGCACCCTGTCCTTGTTCTGGACGAGATAGGTGATGTCCGGAATGACCACGTCAATGCCATACATATCCTCATCAGGAAAGCCCATGCCGCAGTCCACGACCAGGATGTCCTTTCCATACTCATAGACATACATATTCTTGCCAATCTCATCCAGACCGCCAAGCGCAAATATTTTCAGTTTTTGTGCCATTACAAATTTCAATACTCCTTTATTATGTAAAAATAACGCATTATAACAGCGGGCCGGTTTATCCTGCCCGTTAAATCATACCCTTTTTCCCGATAAACAAGACCTGTTGCAAGGTCATAAAGCTCACATATCCCGGCGGCCCTCCAAGGCTCGCACCAGGGTGGCGTCGTCCGTAAACTCCAGATTGGAGCCAACGGGGATGCCATAGGCCAGGCGCGTCACCCGCACGCCGAAGGGTTTCAGAAGGCGCGAGATATACATGGCCGTGGCGTCCCCCTCCGTATCGGGGTTTGTGGCCATAATGACCTCCTGTATCTCTCCCTCCGACACACGCTTTACAAGCTCGGTAACGCGGATGTCGTCCGGCCCCACATGGCTCATGGGGGACAGAACGCCGTGAAGGACGTGATAGACGCCGTTATACTCCCGGCTGCGCTCAAGGCTTGCCACGTCCCTGGCCTCCGCCATGACGCAGACCACGGAGCGATCCCGCTTGCTGTCCGCGCAGATGGAACAAATCTCCCCGTCCGTCAGATTCTGGCAGATGGGGCAGGTGTGGACGCTCTGCCGTGCGGTCAGGATGGCCTGGGCAAACGCCTCCGCCTCCCCTTCCGGCAGGCCCAGCACATGAAATGCCAGCCGCTGCGCGCTCTTCCGGCCAATGCCGGGAAGGGCCGCAAAGCGGTCAATCAATTCCTCAAAGGATGCTGGAAAAAATGACATAACGCTCCCTCACCTGTTCCGCAGCACCTGAATCCGGGCAGCCCGGTCAGAAGCCCCAAAGACGGCGCTGCCCGCCACAAGGACATTCGCCCCGGCCCGCAGGGCCACGGGGGCCGTCTCCGGCCCGATGCCGCCGGCTACCTCCAGGTCGCAGGCGGGGTTTATCTCATCCAGACGCGCCCGCAGGGCGGACACCTTCTGCATTTGGTTCGCCATAAATTTCTGACCGCCGAAGCCCGGCTCCACGGTCATCACCAGGACCATGTCCAGCTCCGCCAGCCAAGGCTCCAGCGCCTGCCAATATGTGTTCGGCTTCACGGAAAGGCCGGTCTTTACACCGCAGGCTCTGGTTTCCGCGAGGGCGCGGGTAATGTTCTCCGGCGTATCCGCCTCCACATGGAAGGTGAGAAGGCTTGCTCCGGCCCCGCAAAAGGCCTCCACATACCGCACCGGCTGGGTTATCATCAGATGTACGTCCAAAAACGCCGAGGGGAAGGCCTTTCGCAGACTCGCCACTACCGGCACGCCAATGGAGATATTCGGCACAAAAATGCCGTCCATCACATCCACATGGACATAATCAGCCCCACCCCGCAGCACCTCCGCCACTTCATCACCCAGACGGGTGAAATCAGCCGACAGGATGGACGGCGCGATTTTTTCTGTTGTCATACAGCGCTCCTTATGCAAAGATGCTCCGCCGCGCCGTGCACGGCAGATAATTTATCGTTTCCCCTTAAGGGGTATGATTTCATAAATCGCATGAAAAGGCCCGCGATTTCGCTGTCTGCTTCTGTTTTTTGTGTATCCGACGGGCAATCATAACTATATCGACTGAAAAGCCACCCGCAGGCGGCTTTTATATTATATTAACATGATTATGGAAAATAGTCAACGCTCTGCAAACTCAGTTTCAGATTCGTAAATATCTTGACGTGGTTTGATTTTTAGCATAAAATATGGATGTAGAAGTGTACGCACCCATATTGACATCGTTTGATTCGCAGGAGGCATACTATGCGAGAGATAAAGCGTCGCAGAGCCGTTCCCGTCTATATCGCCGCAGGGGTGTATGCG
>JAJBVW010000139.1 GCA_020866945.1 Oscillospiraceae bacterium | reverse complement strand
CCCCCCCTAACCACACAAACGCCCAGCACCATCACCCCACTTATAACCCACTCATGGCATTATTCCGCCATAAAATCAATCATCATCCCCCACTTTTGTGCAAATCCATTAGAAATACACATCAATTTGAATAAATTCCCCACTATATCCCCACTTTCTTAATAAAATACAGAGCAAATAATCATCTATCTCCCACTTACCAAATATTCCCAAATAACCGCCAAATCCCCATTAGCGCCCCACATTCACCGCAAATCCATCACTTACACCCACGGCACGCCCCACATTTGCTCCAAAACGGCGCGATTTTCGGGACTGGCGCGGCGATAGTCGTCTATCATATCCTGCGTCCAGGCGGCGCGGCGGAGGGGGTCGGGGGCGTCGAGATACGACTGCTGGCCGCGCACACCCCAGGCTATCGCGAGGGCCATGACGAGGTCGTCGTGCTCGCCGGGCATGGCCTCCGGCCGGCGGCTCTCGTTATACTGGAACACCAGCATTTCCCCGAGCGTGAGGGGGTCGCTGAAAAGCTCCGGATGCTCGCGGAACGCGGCGACGAGCTGCGCGATGATGACGGGCCGCGTGCGGCTCGTGGTCTCGAAGCCATAGCTTGCGCGCACCGCGCCGGTGAAGGTGTCCACCGCCTCGCGGACGTAGAGGCGCGGATAGCCCATCATGTCCAGAAGCTTTACGGGATAGGTCGAGTAGTTCGTCTCGACGGCGATGAGCGCGTCGTTGTAATACCGGCCCAGGCAATAGAGCTGGCGGGCGTACTGATCCTCGTCGTACCGATGGCGGAGGACGGCGACCTGCTCGCCGGTGGTGTTGTCGAGCACCTGCGCGGTGAAGTAATCCGAACCCGCGCCCGCCGTGTCGCCGCCTATCACATAGGGCCGCCGGGGCTGCGGCTCCTTCCAGATGCGCACGATGCCGCGCTCCTCCTCCCGGAACCGGGGGCGGCAGAGCGAAATGCCGTCCGGCGCGGGGTCGTAGTCGAACCGCCCCTGCATGATGGGCCGCACCGTCTGGCTGCGCCGCCGGGCGAGAAGCTCCGCGTCGAACACGCACTGGCCGCTCGTGACGAACGCCTCCTCTGGACAGGAGGGGTATTCCTGCCGGAACACGCGCTCGTCCCCGGCGCAGTTGTTGCGGATGCACCAGCGCCGCCACGCAAGCTGCTGCGCGTCAAGGCCATAGCGGGTCTGCAAGTCGCGCTCCTGCGGCGTCCAGACCGCGTCCGGCTCCGGCTCCCGGCGGTACTCCGGGTTTTCAAACCACGGGAAGAACAGCGGCACAAAATCGCTCTCCCCCGCCACCGCCGCCTCCCACATCGCGTGGAACTGCTCATAGCCGTTTGCGGTGCTCTCGACGATAACGAGCGTGTCCGGCGTGGAGGGGACAGCCTGCATGATAGCTGTCCAGGATTGGTTCTTATCCCCCACCCAATAGGCAAATTCAGAGGCGTGGACGTTATGAAAGGTGTCCCCGCGCCCCACTCCGGCCCCACCTGTGCTTGCGCAGCGTATCCGGCTGTTCAGGCCGGGGTCGCGGGATTTGCGGGCCGGGTCGCGCTCCGGCGAGTCGAAAAGTATCTGATGGCTATTCGCGACGCGGCACTTCGGGCGCTTTTCCTCCGGCATCGTCTCATAAAAGAGCTTCGACATATTGAACAGCGACGCCGCCGCATCCTCCCGGTGGGCCACGATGAGGCTGTTCACATTGGGCCGCGTGGCCGTGCGCTCAAATATCAGCGCCTCCGCCAATGTCGAAAACCCGAGCTGCCGCGCCTTCAGGACGATCGCCCGCATGGGCTTTCCCGCCCGGCGCTGATCCTCTAGCGCACGATACAGCCGCAGCTGCGCGGCGTTGAGCTTAAACGGCACGAGCCGCGCGTCCTTCGTGCGGACGGAGAGATTCTCCTCGATAAATTCCAGCGCGCTCACAGCCATGCGCTCCTCTCCTCCGCCTGCCGCTCCTCAAACACCCGGCACGCCTCCCCCGCCGGACACGGACGGCGGGCATACATTTTCATCAGATACCCGCACGCGTGCATCATTCTTTCAGAGTCAGAGTAATAAATCGTTGTTGAGTATTTGCATTCCGAACATCTTTCAAGCATCTGAAACATCTCCCGTTGCGTTTTGTTTTGTCTTATTAGTAGCACAAGATTTTTAAAATGTCAAGTTTTTTTCTTGCGCTTCGCAACGAAGTGTGATATACTGTTTTGGGAAACCATTGATAAATCAAGAAAAATTATTTTACGCAACAAGTTTTACCCCATAAAACAACAATACTTTGCATAACAAGGAGGCACGACCATGAGCAAAACCTTAGACCCGAAAACGATGGGTGCGCGGCTGAAAAGCGCCCGCGTATTGCGCGGCAAAACGCTGGAGGAGGTCGCCACCAGCGTCGGCATGAACAAAACGAGCATCATGCGCTACGAGCGCGGCCAAATCAAATCGCCCAAAATCCCCGTCCTGAACGCCATCGCGGCGTATCTGCGCGTGAACCCCGCCTGGCTGACCTGCGAGAGCGACCAGATTGAGATGAGCGACAACGACGCGCTCGATCGCTATCTTGAGATGGTCGAAACCCGCCCGGAGATCCGCGCCCTCCTAAAAAGCATAGACGGCGCCGACCCCCAGGAGGTCGAAGCCGTCGTGAATTTCTTCACCGCCCTTCGCAGCAGCGAACATCGGTCATATTAAGTTTCTATGGACGAGAACGATTTCTATATCCGCCGCGTGAAATTCCCGAACCGCAGCGTGCAGGCCATCACCTACATGAACGACGACGGCACGTTTGACATCTACCTAAACACCCTCTACCCCGAGCCGGTGCTGCAAAAAGCCCTAGCCCACGCGCTGCGCCCCATCCGCCTCGACCACTTCTATTCCGACGCCCCCATCGCCCAAAAGGACGCCGAAGCCGACGGGAAGGCAGTATCAAAACCTCACTGCGTCCCGCTGTTCGAGTCGCCGGAAGCGCTGGGCAAGTGGCTGCGGTGATTGGGGAGACGCGCTCTCCGGTAGCGCCGGTTACGGGGGAAACCTCTCCGCCGCCCCAACGGAACAACAAACGCCCCCGGAGCTATGCTCCGGGGGCTTGCGTGTTTTATTGAGTTATCCTGTCAGGACGCTTCGCCGCTGGCCTCGCCGGAGGATTCGCCGCTGGCGGAGGAGGTGGAGGACTGGGTGGCCTCCAGAGGCTCCTCGAAGATGATGGTCACGTTGCCGGTGGTGGTCTCCTCGGTGATGGTCTCGCCGCCGACCGTCAGGCTGTAGTACACGGTCAGGGTCACAGGCTCCTCGGCGGAGAGCTGGTCAAGGCTCTCGAGCACCAGGTCGCCCACGCCGCAGTCTTCCGTAATCGTCCAGGTGGAGTCGGCGTCGAACGTCAGGTTCGCGTTCTGCATCCAGTTGACGGTCTTGCCTGTCCACTCGGAGTTATAGAAGAAGGCGTTCACGGTGGAGGGGCCGGAGCCGGCGTCGGGGCCGGTCATGGTGACGATTTCCGCCACGTAGATGTCGCCCACAAGCTCCGTGGTCTCGTCGCTCTCGCCGGTCAGATCCCACTTGGTCTCGCTGTTCTGGTCATAGAAGTAGATGCTGCCGCTGCCGCCGTTGTCGCCGGCCACGAGGTAGTTGGTCGCGCCCTCGTCGGCATAGAGTTCATAGTTCTCATTCACGACCAGGCAGCTGTGGACGGGCACGGGAGCGGTGCCGGTCAGGATGACGCAGGCCATGATCTCGCCAGTCTGCGGCGCGGTGGTCTTATCCTGGAACCAGTAGCTCTGGACGGTGGTCAAATCGTCGCCCCAGGTGCAGTTGGTCTTATTCACAAACATATTGAGCATGGGGGCGTTGACCATGCTGGCGTCGTCCGCCCAGGCCCAGTCCTCATAGATGGCGGCGTCCAGCTCCCAGGAATCCTCGTCAGAGCCGAGGTCATAGAAGTCGTAGGCGTCCGGGTCGAAGGAGCAGATGATGCGGCTGTTATACGCCTCGACGCCGATCCAGGTGCCGCTGCCGCCGGAACGGGTCTTGATGCCGGAAACGCCCTCCAGGTCGCAGTTGAAGGCGAAGATGTAGCCGTTGGAGGCGGAGCAGAGGGCCGCGTCCATGTTGGAGTGGAGGGAGGAGTTATAGACGAACACATAGCTCTCGTCGCCGCCAATGGAGTAGACGCCCGCGCAGCCGCGGCCATAGGTGGTGGCGGAGATGCGGTTCGCGACGATGACGCCGCCGCCGGTGTCGGTGGTCAGGGCGGTGCCGGTCTCATCGGCGGTCACAAGGATGGCGATGTCCTCATCCTCGACCTCGGAGAACACAGGCTCGGCATAGGCGTTCCAGTCCTCGGTAAGCTCGGTGCGCTGGGCGGTGCCGAGGTCGAGGCCCGGGCGCTCGTCCACGAGGGTCAGAAGGGTCTCATAGTCGATGATGGGCTGGCCGTTTTCGTCGATGAAGTCGTCCGCGTTCAGGGCAATCTTGCCGCCCATGCCGACATAGAAGCCGTGGCCGCCGCTGGAGCAGCCGAAGTAGCGGCCGCCGTAGACATACGCGGTGCCGCCCGCGACGGCATAGAGGACGTTCTCGGTGCCGATGATGGTCGGGTCGTTCAGGATAACGGAGCTGTCGTCCGTGCCGAAGTCAATGTCCTCATAAGAGGAGATGCTGTAGTCCGTGGAGTTGCCGCCGTCCACGAGAACGGCAGAACCCAGGCCGTAGAAGTTCGCGGCCTCAGAGGGGCCGTAGGCAATGGTGTTGTTGCAGGAATAGAGGTTATTCACCGTGACGGTTTCGCCGGCCTGTACCATGAGGGTCGCGACGTCGCCCTGAATGACCTGGTCAACGCCGTCCACGACGTGCTCATACGCGCGCTCCCACTCGAAGTTCGTGGTGGCGCCGTCAATGGTGTCGCCCACGGATTTATAGAGGGAGCAGGTGTAGATGTGGAAGTCGCCGGGCCGGGGGCCGTTGGAGTAGCTGTGGACATAGTTATAGAGGCGGATAAGGTCGTAGTCCTCGCCGTATACGAGGCCCTCCGTCTCATAGACGGCGTTGATAATCTGTGCCTTGGTGGAGTAGCGGACGTTCTGGGTGATATAAATCATCTCATAGAGGCAGCCGTCCACGGCGTAGGTGGTGCCGGTCTCGACGCCCATGGTGGAGATATATTTGTTGGTGCCCTCGCCGTCCACGTCGGCGACCTCGTCGAACACGTCCTCGGGCAGCTCAACGCCCTCGGCGACAGCGCCGTCGATGATGGAATCGGCGGGCACGTCCACGGTGGCGGCGGCAGCAGCGGTGGCGTATACGTCAATCGTGGCCTCGTCCTCTTCCTCCTCCGTGGCGGCGTAGACGGTCAGATCCACATCCGCGAGGTCGGCGGGGACGTTATAGACCGCGCCGTCAATGGTGACGGTCTCCATCTCGGTGAGGTCGATCTCATGGCCGGTGGCCTCGCCCATCTCCTGCGCGGCGGGGCATACGGCCGCATAGAACGTGCCGCCGCAGCTCGCGAGCGCGGTCTCCGGCAGGTCGGTCAGGGTAGAGGGGAAGCTCCAGCCCGGCGTGCGGTTCAGGTCATAGAACGAGCCGGAGGCGATGCTCTCCACGCCCTCGGGGATAAGCACCCAGCCGGAGGCGTTCGTGATGACGGCGGTGCCGTTTGCGCCTATCGCGGTCACGGGATAGCCCCCCAGCTCCGCGGGGAAGAGAATGACCTCCGCGGCCTTGATGGCGTCGCTCGTCGAGACGATGGTGGCCTCGCCGTCCGAGACGGTGTAGTACCAGCCGCCGTAGACATAGACCTCGCCCTCCTGGGCGTCGTCCGTGTCGGCGGAGGACATGGCCTCCTCGACCAGCGCCTGCAGCTCGGGGTCGTCGATGGTGAGGTTCACCGTGTAGCCGGACATTGCCAGCAGCATGGCGCCCATCAGCAGCAGGGCAATCAGCTTGCGAAATTTCATG
>JAJBVW010000071.1 GCA_020866945.1 Oscillospiraceae bacterium | reverse complement strand
CGCTATCTTCGTCAGCGCCGGACAGCGGGGGCTTCAAATGGAGGTAGAGCCGCAGGCGCTGATTGATTTTGTCGCCGGGCGCTGTGCGGACGTGACCAAGGACGCATAAAGATTTTTATTGACTTCCTGTGAAAATATTACTATAATGTTTTTTGTATTAAGCCTGTGTATCGGGCAAAAAAACGAAAGGACGGAACAAAAAAATGAAAAAACTGCTTGCACTGCTCCTTGCGCTGGTCATGGTGTTTGCCCTGGCCGCCTGCGGCGGCAGCGATGACGCTGTGGAGGAGACCACCGAGGTTGAGGAGACCACCGAGGACGCTGCCGAGGCTGAGGCCGAGGCTCCCACCGACGAGGAGGTCGCCGCTGCTGAGGGCGAGACCGCTGACGCTGGCGATGCTTCCGGCGAAGCATCCGGCGAGGTCGGCGCCGAGGTCGATACCTCTGCTTCCGGGGAAGCATCCGGCGAGGTAGAGGCTGTGGCTCCCGAGGATGAGGAAGAAGCCTCTCAGGAGCAGACCCTGGAGCTGTTCTCCATGGACGGCTATGAAAAGACCTTCGAGGGCTATATCCAGTGGGTTCGCGACGCGCTGAACAGCCAGACCGGCAATCCCAACCTGGAGTCTGACCTGGCAGATTTGGACGCGGTCACCGAGGACACCTACGACCCCGACTCTATGCCCTTCCAGATGCAGATCCAGTTCGGTCTGATTGTCTCCTATGAGGACTTCCTGAACAGCTGAGATTAACATCCAACATATGCAGGGGGCCCTGTCAAAACTGCGGTTTTGACAGGGCCTCTTTCTTTATGTCCGCTGGTACATGGGGGTGTATCCGCTGCGATCCATGACGGCGCGATAGGCGGGGCGCATGATGCGGCCGCCGGTCAGAACCTCCTCGATTCGGTGCGCGCACCAGCCGGCGATGCGGGCGATAGCGAACAGAGGGGTATACAGGTCTTTAGGAATGCCCAGCATACTATATACAAAGCCGGAATAGAAATCCACGTTGGCGCACATGGGGAAGCCCTCCTTTTTCTTCTCCTGCAAAAGCTCCACGCCAATGCGCTCCACCCGCTCCCGCAGCTCCATGTCGCCTAAAAGGCCCTTTTCCCGTGCCATGTTTCGGGCGTATTTTTTGATGATAACGGCCCGCGGGTCGGATTTTGTATAGACCGCGTGGCCGAGGCCATAGAGCTTGCCGGAGTGGTCGCCGCCCTCGCCGCTGAGAATCGTCAGAAGACAGTCGCGAATTTGAGTGTCGCTGCTGTCCTCGTCTACATACTGGCGGATGTACTCGAACATCTCCATGACCTTGGCGTTCGCGCCGCCGTGGAGCGGGCCTTTCAGGGAGCTGATAGCCCCGGCGATGGCGGAGAAGGTGTCCGTCCCGGAGGAGGAAAGGGCGCGGCAGACGAAGGCTGAGTTATTGCCGCCGCCGTGCTCCGCGTGGAGGATAAGCATGAGGTCAAGGAGCTTTGCCTCCGCGTCGGTATAGTTTTTGTCCGTTCTGGCAAGGCGCAGGAAGTTTTCTGCGAGGGACAGCTCATCCTTGGGATGGTGGATATAAAGACTGGTGCCGTCGTATACATGGCGCTTCACGGCGTAGGTGTGGGCCACAATGACCGGCAGCCGTGCAATCAGACTGACGCACTGGCACATGAGCTTTTCCACCGACCTGTCCTCCGGGCTGGGGTCGTAGGCGTACAGAGCCAGAACGCCCCGTGCCAGGCCGTTCATCACGTCCGGGCTGGGATTTTTCAGAATCATATCCTCGAAAAAGCCGGGAGGCAGGGGCCGCACATCCGCCAGCATGGCGGAAAACAGGTCGAGCTGCTTCTGATTCGGGAGCTTACCCAGCAGGAGAAGATAGGCTACCTCCTCATAGCCAAAGGTGTCGTTCTCCCAATGGCTCTGCACCAGGTCTGAAACGGATATGCCCCGATAGTAGAGCTGGCCTTCCATGGGAACCCGCTCGCCCTCGTCCATGGTATAGCCGCGGACGCTGCCGATGCGGGTGGCGCCAATCATCACGCCGGTGCCGTCGTCATTGCGCAGACCCCGGTGGACGCGGGTGAAATAGGCCGGGTCGATAGCGTATCTGTCCGCTGCGTCGGCGCACAGGGCGGGCATATATTTGGTGAGTATGTGTTCCTGAGCTTCCATAGGATTCCTCTTCCCCTTTCCCGAATAACTGTCTCTATTATAGGCCCCTATTTTTGATTTTGCAAGTTTTAATTTTAAAAAATTCAAAAATAGCCTTTAAAAACGGGAAAAAGCGGATTTTTAGAGGCATTTTTGCAATTTGTCACAATATAAGCTCCAAGAGATATATATTTTTTGTAATGTTTCACAGTAGAAAAACTGTTTACGAGCGGGGGCGGGACGTTGTATAATAGGTAAAGAATGTCTATAAACAGGGGGATGAAATCATGATAAAGCTGACAGATAAGCCGGTCATGTGGCAAAAGGGCGCGCCGGCGGAGCCAACGCCCGCCGGGGATAAGGGAAAAACCATGTCCGCCGGGGTGCTGGCCGTCCACGGGGGGCGGCAGGTGCGCTTCGACGCGCTTATAAGCCATGACATAACCTATGTGGGCGTGATACAGACGGCTCTGGCCTCCGGCCTGGAGAGGTTTCACATCCCCTATGTGCTGACGAACTGCCACAACAGCCTGTGCGCCGTGGGGGGGACCATCAACGCGGACGACCATGTGTTCGGCCTGTCCGCCGCGAAAAAATTCGGCGGGGAGTACGTCCCGGCCAATATGGCGGTGATACATCAGTACGCCAGAGAGGCCCTGGCCCGCTGCGGGGGCATGATCCTCGGCTCTGACAGCCATACCCGCTACGGTGCGCTTGGCACCATGGGCATCGGAGAGGGCGGCCCGGAGCTTGTGAAGCAGCTTCTGGGCGATACCTATGAGGTGCCGGAGCATAAGGTGATACTGGTCTATGTGACAGGGAAACCCCGGCAGGGGGTAGGACCGCACGACGCGGCGCTGGCGCTGTGCGGGGCGGTGTTCCCCAACGGCTTTGTGAAAAACGCGGTGCTGGAGTTTGCAGGCCCCGGAATAGCGGGCCTTTCGATGGACTGGCGCATGGGCGTGGACGTGATGACCACGGAGACCGCCTGCCTTTCCAGCCTCTGGCAGACGGACGAAAAGACCCAAGCCTGGCTTGCTCTCCGGGGCCGGGGAGAGGCGTATCGCCCCATGGCTCCGGCGGACGGGGCCTTGTATGACGGCATGGTGGAGCTGGATCTGTCCACTATCGTGCCGATGGCGGCCATGCCCTTCTACCCCTCCAAGGCGGTGCCGGTGTCGGAGATCGCGGGCCGCCGGGCGGGCCAGGGCATCATTGCAGGCTGCGCCGGGGGGCTTCTGGAGAATATCGCGGAGGCCGCCGCCATTTTGAAGGGCCGCCAGACCGGGAACGGGTACTTTGACCTGTCCGTCTATCCCGCCAGCGTGCCGGTGAATATGGCGGCCATCCAAAACGGCTCCGTCCAGCGGCTTTTGGAGGCCGGGGCGGTGCTGAAGCCCTGCTTCTGCGGGCCGTGCTTCGGAGCGGGAGACGTTCCGGCCAACGACAGCGTCAGCCTGCGTCACACCACCCGGAACTTCCCTAACCGAGAGGGGAGCCAGCCCGGCCAGGGCCAGCGGGCGGAGGTCATTTTGATGGATGCCCGTTCCATTGCCGCCACCGCCGCGAACGGCGGCATCATCACCCCGGCTACGGAGATCGACTATGAACCTCCCGTGGTGGAGGACTGCTACGACCCCGCCCCCTACGCCAGCCGGGTGTATCACGGCTTCGGGAACCCCCCGCCCGCAGAGGAGCTGCGCTATGGCCCCGGCATCCGCCCCTGGCCGGAGATACCGCCCATGCCGGAGGATTTGGAAGTCACCTTCACGGCGGTGATTCAGGATCCTGTCACCACCACGGACGAGCTGATCCCCTCCGGGGAGACCTCCAGCTATCGCTCCGACCCCATCAAGCTGGCCTCCTTTGCCCTGTCCCGCCGGGTGCCGGAGTATGTGTCCCGCTGCCAGACCTTGCAGGCCCAGGGGAAGGCCAGCGCCATATACGCCGTGAAGCCGGGGGACGGCTCGGCGCGGGGGCAGGCTGCCTCCTGCCAGCGGGTGCTGGGGGGCGTGGCCAACGTGGCCCAGGAATACGCCCCCAAGCGCTACCGCTCGAACCTCATCAACTGGGGCATCCTGCCCTTCCTGTATGACGGCCCCTTTGAGGCCGAGCCGGGGGAGGTTCTCACCGTTCCCGGCATCCGGGAGACCGTCGCCTCCGGGGCGGAGCAGGTGACGGGCGTTTTCCGGGGCAGGGAAATTACCCTGGGCCTGGGAACTCTCTCCCCCAAGGAGCGAGAGATTCTGCTGGCCGGGTGCCTGATGAACTGGTACCGGCTGCATAAGGAGGGGCAAAATGGCTGAGAAGATTACCATGCAGACCCCCATCGTGGAGATGGACGGGGACGAGATGACCCGCCTGATGTGGGCGCAGATTAAAGAGGAGCTTATCGCTCCCTTTGTGGATTTGAAAACGGAGTATTACGACCTGGGCCTGCCGGAGCGGGAGCGGACGGACGACGGCGTGACCATGGAGGCTGCAAAAGCGGTGGAGAAATGGGGTGTGGGTGTGAAGTGCGCCACCATCACCCCCAACGCCAAGCGGATGGAGGAATACCACCTCTCCCGGATGTACCCCAGCCCCAACGGCACCATCCGGGCCTATCTGGACGGCACCACCTTCCGCGCCCCCATCCTGCTGCCGGGTGCCGCGCCCCTGGTGTCCTGCTGGAAGGAGCCGATCACCATCGCCCGCCACAGCTATGGGGATCTGTATAAGGGTACGGAATATCGGGTTCCCGGCCCCGGCGCGGTGAAGCTGACGGGCAGCGGCGCGGACAAGACCATTTTCGATTTCAAAGGCCCCGGCGTGGTGATGGGGATGTATAACACGGACGACAGCATCCGCTCCTTCGCCAGAAGCTGCTTTGCCTGCGCCCTGGACAAGGGCCAGGACTTGTGGTTTTCCTGCAAGGACACCATCTCCCAGACCTACGATGGCCGCTTCCGGGACATCTTCCAGGAGGTGTACGACGGGGAATATAAAGACCGCTTCGCCGCGGCGGGCATCACCTATTTCTATACCCTGATAGACGACGCAGTGGCCCGCTGTATGCGCTCCCAGGGGGGCTTTGTCTGGGCGCTGAAAAACTATGACGGGGACGTGATGAGCGACATGATCGGCGCGGCCTTTGGGGCCTTGGCTTTGATGAGTAGCGTGCTGATTTCCCCGTCGGGGCGGTATGTCTACGAGGCCGCCCACGGCACCGTCACCCGCCACTGGTATCGCCGCCAGCAGGGGGAAAAGACCTCCACCGACCCCATGGCCACCATCTTCGCCTGGGCCGGGGCCTTGAGGAAGCGGGGCGAGCTGGACGGCCTGGCCGATCTGCAGGCCTTCGGAGACCGGCTGGAGCAGGCCAGCCTCCAGGCCATCGGGGACGGCGTTGTCACCAAGGACATGGCCGCCCTCACCGGCGCGGAGACCAGCGTGGACACCGAAACCTTCCTCTCCGCCGTCCGCGCCCGCCTGGGCTGACGGGGGACGGACGATCTCTAATAAAGAAATTCAGGGCAAGACAGACCCGCTGCGGGTTGTCTTGCCCTGGTTTATTGTGAGGGAACTATTAATCGGAATTGTTTTCTCTCAGTATTTTTTCAAGAAACAGATGATTGTCATGTGCTATTACATCCCCAACTTTCATAGGCGCGGTTGCAACTATTTCAAAACCCATTTTTCGATACAA
Source organism: Oscillospiraceae bacterium (assembly GCA_020866945.1). Classification (GTDB taxonomy): domain Bacteria; phylum Bacillota; class Clostridia; order Oscillospirales; family Oscillospiraceae; genus CAJOIG01. The sequence goes on along the minus strand of JAJBVW010000071.1, from coordinate 268 downwards.
GGAAACAGCAGGAATATTTTGGCTTCCAGTGTCAAGCCGTAATGCTTTACAAGAATTGGATTCAGCTAATTCAATCGCATACTTTACAAGAGATGCAGCAATCCCTTTTCCAGACATACTCGGACGAACCATAAGCAAGTGAATTACCATCACCTCTTTATCTCCACACCATCTGCTCCAGCAAATATTTCCGTATTCTGATGGCTGTTTATCATCAATTATTATACTTCCACAAACCTCATTTTCTCTTATACACACATATAGGGAA
>JAJBVW010000200.1 GCA_020866945.1 Oscillospiraceae bacterium | reverse complement strand
GAATACCGTATATCACTACAGGACTTCCTGTTGGCTACTTCCAGACAGTAGATTTTCTCTACCGGGTAGCGGAACAGACCGGCATAGAAAAATCCGCAGTGGATGCGGTTCTGGAGCGGGAGCGGGGTGTGTATTTTGATTACTTCGAGCGCGTTGCCGATATTTACAATGACATTGATATGCAACGTTACGCGGTCATCGTGGCCGACTCCAACTACGCTCCGGCGCTGAGCCGATTTGTGGCGGATGAGCTTGGGTGGCTGCCGGAGCTGGCGGTCATAACGGATTTTCTGGAGGAACATCATAAAACCGCGCTGGAAAAACGCTTTGACGGCTGGGAATCCGGCCTGCGGCCTGCGGTGCGGTTCGACACGGACGCGTCCTCCGTCCGACAGTATCTGGGCGAGCTGTGGCCCAGAGACCGCAACACCCGGTATTACGATGCCCTTGACCCTGGCTTTATCCTGGGGAGCGTTGTAGAACGGGAGCTTTCGGACGAATTTAATTTCCCGCTACTGCCTGTGGCGTTCCCTGTGACAAATCGGGTCATTTTCAATCGGGGCTATGCAGGCATACGAGGTGGTCTGACGCTGACCGAGGACATTTTTGGCGTTTTGGTAACGGCCAGATAAGGAGGAGTGTATCGTGAACCATACTATAGAGACCTCTGCCCCCGCGAGAGAGGAGCGGCTTCATGCCGGTATTGCCTTCGGTGGTACCTGCGGAGAGCTGAAATGCAGTCTGAACCAGGGCGGCACCTGCCTGAGCGCCTCCAACCGCTCGTTTACGGAGACCTATGGGTGTCAATTCACCCTGAGCCTGGGCATTTTGAACACGCTGCGAAACGCTGTTGTCATTATGCACGGCCCTATCGGAGGCGGCTTCTGCTCCACAAATACCATTGCTACGGGCAAAAGTTATACGCGGCTGCGCGATCCTAATGCAGCGGGAACTATCTGGCTTAGCTCCAACATGGACGAAAACGACGTAATAGGCGGCGGCGAGGCTAAGCTGAAGGAGGCCGTCCTGTTCGCCGACCGGGAATACAGGCCGGAGATCATCGTGGTGGTCAGTTCCTGCGTTCCGGCTCTGATTGGGGACGATGTGGACACCATTCTGGAAAACTTGCAGGGAGATACTGCCGCCACTTTGGTGGCCTGCAACTGCGAGGGCTTTAAAACCAAGGTCATGGCCACTGCCTACGATGCAGCTTATAACGGCATTATGAAAAGCGTAACCGAACCATATGGCGAGTGGCGTCCCCTGACAGAGAGCGACCAGGACAAGGCGGATCGGGAATATCGGATCAGCCGGACAGTAAACGTGTTTAACGTCGGGTCTATGAGTCGGACGGATGAGCTGGAACTGCAAAGACTGCTGAACGCGCTGGATCTGAACGTGAACTTCCTTCCCTGCTATTCCGCGCCGGACGATTTTAAAACCAGCCTGGAGGTGGCGCTGAATGTTTCCATCTGCGGGACACACGACGATTATTATCTGAAATATCTGAAGGAGAACTTTGGCATCCCCTATCTGATCGACACAATCCCGATCGGCAAGAAAAACATTGCCCGCTGGCTGCGAAAAATTGCCGCATTTTTCCACGAGGAGGAGAGGGCTGAGGCGCTGATCGCCATAGAGGAGGCGGCACTGGAGGAGGGCCTGGCGCCCTTCCGGGAGGAACTGAAGGGCAAGCGGGTTTATATTGGTGGCGTGGAGGTGCGTGTGCTTGCAACTGCGTCCATTGCCCAGTATCTTGGGATGGAGATTGTGGGACTGAAGGGCCACCACGCCGACGAATTTCTGCTGCCGCTGTTTGAAACGCTGGATAACGCGGAAAACATCCCTATCAACATCGCCACACAGCATCCCTTTGAGCAGGCGAACATCATCCAGCGGATCAAGCCGGACGCAATCATCATCCATACCGGCGGCAACAGTATTTCCGCCAAACACGGCCTGCCGCTGCTGCCTCTGTTCAGCGCGTCCATCAACTATCTTGGCTACTCAGGAGAATATGAAATGGCCCGCCGACTGAACCGCATTATGAAAAATCCCTCACTGAACCGGCACCTGAGTCAGAATTGCCCCAAGCCCTTTAGGCAGAGCTGGTATCAGGAAGAGCCGTTCAAATACATCAAGGAAGGATAAGGTTCGTCATGTCCAGAGAGCTTGAAACGCGATGTATCCACGGAGATGGGCATCTAGGCGTTACCGACAGCACCCGTGCCGTCAGCTTCCCTATCTATCAGACCGCCACCTTCGGTCATGTGGGGCTGGGACAGTCCAGTGGTTATGATTACACACGAGAGGGTAATCCGACCCGGCAGCGTCTGGAGGAGACCGTCTCATCTCTGGAGGGGGCTTGGGATACCGTGGCCCTCTCCTCCGGAATGGCAGCGATCAGCGTATGCTTTGAGCTGTTTCAGCCGGGAGATCATATTATCTGCTCGGAGGATCTATATGGCGGTGCGGTTCGGCTGTTTCAAACTATCAGCCGGAAGAACGGTCTTTCCGTCAGCTACGCGGACACATCGAATATGGAGCAGGTACGTGCCCAGCTCCGCCCGGAGACCAGGGCACTCTATATTGAGACGCCCAGTAACCCTATGATGAACATCACAGACCTACGCGAATGTGCGGCGTTGGCGAAAGTACATGGACTGCTGCTGATCGTGGATAACACATTTCTCTCACCCTGGCTGCAAAATCCTATTACCCTGGGAGCCGATCTGGTGCTTCACAGCGGCAGCAAATTTCTGAGCGGACACAACGATACCATTGCGGGTTTTCTGTCCTCGGCCAGCCGGGAGCTGGCTGAACGGATCCGTCTTATTGCAAAGACCACTGGTGGAATGCTGGCTCCCTTCGATTGCTGGCTGGTGCTTCGGGGCCTCAAGACCCTGTCTGTTCGCATGGAGCGTCAGCAGGAAATCGCGATGAAGATCGCTCTGTGGCTGTCTCACCAGCCGCAGGTTCAGCAGGTGTTCTATGCCGGCCTGCCGGAGCATCCCGGTTACGACGTCAACTGCGCTCAAGCCAGAGGGGCAGGCAGTACGCTTTCCTTTCGAACGGACAGTGTTGAAACGGCCCATCGAATCCTTCAAAAGGTGAAGCTCATCACCTTTGCGGAGAGCCTGGGCGGGACGGAAACTCTGATTACCTACCCCGTGACGCAGACCCACGCAGACGTGCCGCCCGCCATGCGGGAACACCTGGGCATCACAGAGACTCTGCTCCGTCTGTCTGTTGGTTTGGAGCACGTCAATGACATTATCGAAGATCTGCGTCAGGCCATGGAGAAATAGGGATGAAATACTATGATTTTGACCGACAGATTAACCGTCGGGGTACTAACAGTCTTAAATACGATTTTGCCGCAGAGCGGGGCCGACCGGCGGATGTGCTTCCGCTCTGGGTGGCCGACATGGATTTTCAGGCCCCGGAGCCGGTGCTGAATGCCTTGAGAAAGACTGTGGAGCATGGCGTTTTCGGTTACAGCGAAACGAAGGAGGATTATACGCAAATCGTGTCCTCCTGGTTCCGAGAGCGATTCGGTTGGGAAGCCCGCCCAGAGTGGCTAGTCAAGACGCCCGGTGTTGTGTTTGCCCTGGCTATGGCGGTGCGGTCGCTGACCTGTCCCGGCGATGGAGTGCTGATTCAAACGCCTGTCTATTATCCCTTTTTCAGCGTGATCCAGGACAACGGACGAAAGGTAGTTGAGAACCGGCTTTGCTATATCCAGGGCCGATATACTATTGATTTTGAGGATTTCGAGCGCAAAATCGAGGAAAATCGAGTGACGCTCTTTCTCCTGTGCAGCCCCCACAACCCAGTGGGCCGCGTGTGGACGCGGGATGAGCTGAGGCAGATGGGACATATCTGCAAGCAATATGGTGTCTATGTGGTCTCGGACGAGATACATTGTGATTTCGCCTTCCCAGAGCATCCTCACCACATTTTTCCGAACGCTGTTCCGTCAATGGAGGGACGCACCGTTGTCTGCACCGCCGCCAGCAAATCCTTTAATCTGGCGGGATTACAGGTGTCGAATATTTGGATACCAAATGAGTGGATCCGCCAACGGTTTGTCCGGGAAATAGACAAATGCGGCTACTCCCAGCTTAACCAGTTGGGACTTGTGGCGACCCAGGCGGCCTATACTGGCGGCAGCGAATGGCTAGAGCAGTGTAAAACCTATCTGCGGCACAATCTGGACTTCCTGCGGGCATTTTTGACAGAGCGCATCCCTCAAATCCGATTGGTGGAGCCGGAGGGAACCTATTTCGCCTGGCTGGATTGCTCCGGGCTGAAGTTGAGCAGCAGAGAATTGGATGATCTGATTCTCCACCGTGCAAAGCTGTGGCTGGATCCGGGAGCTATGTTCGGCGGCGGTGCGGAGCAGTTTCAGCGCGTCGTCCTGGCTTGTCCCCGGAAGACATTGGAGACAGCTTTGGAACGGTTGGCAACAGCGGTGCAGAGTTTGCCTTGAGAAGATTTAACCTTGGACGATATATTTGGAGGTCATAATGAGTCAGGATAAAAAAGAGACCGAACGGAAAGAACCTATTGCTCCAGCCCAATTTCGGCAAATACAGGAGCTTGCAAGTACTATACGTTATGGCTCGATCACCCTTGTATTTCAAGATGGCGCTTTGATTCAGATCGAGAAAAATGAAAAAATACGCATATCAAAGCCGTGAATCCTCTGGACATAGCGGGGGTGCTGCATATGTCCCATATACCGACACTCTTTTGCATCCCATTTTGGAAGGAGATATGAAAATGAACAGCGTCAGCGCTAAAACAGAGCAATACACACAAGGCAATCCGCTGGAGCATATATCCAATCTGCATCCCTGTTTCAGCGGAGGCGTCAATACAAATCGGGGGCGAGTTCATCTCCCGGTCAGTCCGGCCTGTAATATCCAATGCGCCTTCTGCAATCGAACACGCAATGAAACGGAACAGAGACCGGGTGTAACCGCCCAGCTTCTGTCGCCGGAAGCCGCTGCGGATATAGTGGATCAAGCGTTGGAGCTGTGTCCGGAAATCACGGTAGCCGGTATTGCGGGGCCGGGGGATACGCTGGCCACCCATCATGCCATCGACACATTCCGCCTGATACAGCAGCGGCACCCGGAACTGATTAACTGCCTGAGTACCAATGGGCTTCTGCTGGAGCAGTATGCAGAAGAGCTGATTGAGGAGGGAGTCCGAACCATTACGGTAACGGTCAATGCGGTGGACCCGGAGATCCTGAAGCATATCTGCCTGTGGGTCGTGAAAGACGGAAAACGGTATGAGGGAGCCAAGGGAGCGGCAGTCCTGATCGAAGCCCAGAAGCGGGGCATTGCCAAAATCTCCTCTCTGGGCGCTCTGGTCAAAATCAATATGGTGCTGGTGCCGGGAATCAATGACGACCATGTGGAAGAGGTGGCCCGCACAGTGAAGAAGCTGGGCGCGAATTTCCTTAATATCATACCACTGATCCCGCAATATAAGCTGTCACACCTGCGGGAGCCTTCCTGCGAGGAACTGTATGCTGCACGGGAACGGGCGGAAGCGTATCTGCCTGTGTTTCGTCACTGCCAACGCTGCCGCGCCGATGCTTGCGGTATCCCTGGCAAGACGGAGCTTGCTGACCAGCTCTATCAGTTCCGACAGGTACCCACCACGTTTTCTCATGGTTGATATTGCAGATACTCAAAATCAGAATTCGGTTTTACCATATTACGCAGCTTATCTGTGCTATCGATGAGTAAACTGGCACAGCCATGTAATGCGATGAGCTGGTTGAGTTACTGACATAGTGCGCAGCGAATTGTGAAAAGTATAGTATATAGTAAAGTAAAGGGAAGTAAAGGAACAGAAAAGAATAAAAGAAAACGGGCAGGAGGGGCGGCAGCCCCGGCGTGATTGGTACTAACCTTAGAATAATCACAAGCAGTTTAATGTGAATTGAAGTCTTAGCAAAAGCCTTTGCAGAGCTACTTTGCCGGATAGCAATGTGGCTGGCAGCGGCTTTTGATTTTTGCGGAAGAGGCTAAAAATACCCTTGACAAAACTCGTTCCACGAACCGTTTTGCAGTCTATACAGGCAATGCGGTTATGGACAAACCCTTAAGTGACTGCACACAGACTGTGCTGATAACGCTGGATAAAAATATGCGCAGGAAATCCAAGAGCAGCTACAGCGCAAAGCGTGACGGGGACAGGGCGCTGTTCGATACCGT
>JAJBVW010000227.1 GCA_020866945.1 Oscillospiraceae bacterium | reverse complement strand
ACCCTGTTTTTGGGCAAATTGCCTCTTGACAAAGGTCATTACATATCAGGCAAGGGCCTGGCGGAATTTCTCCGCCTGCTCCGGGGTTATGAGCTTCGCGCCCTCCTCCAGAGCCTTCCAGTTCAGCTCCTCCGTCCCGGCGGGGATATGGCGGCGCACGCCCTCCCGCAGGGATTCCTGGTCGAACAGGCCCAGGGCGGCGTTGATGGCGCCCACGGCCACGATGTTCGCGGTCATCACCTTGCCAACCTTCTTGCGGGCAGTCTCCAAAATGGGGACGGAAAGCACCTGCTCCGGGTCGAGGCAGTCCGGCACGGTCAGGGAGCTGTCCGCCATGACCACTGCGCCGGGAGCGATGTCCTGGGCAAATTTATCCAGGGACGCCTGGGTCAGCGCCAGCAGAAAGCTGGGCTGTATCACCTTGGAAAACCAAATCTGCTCCCGGCTCAAAATGGTCTCCGCCTTGCACAGGCCGCCCCTTGCTTCCGGGCCGTAGGCCTGGCTCTGCACCGCCTGATGTCCGGCCACCACGGCGGCCTCCGCCAATATCACACTAGCCAGGATAACGCCCTGACCGCCGGAGCCGGTAAAACGCATTTCATATCTCGCACTCATGGCTGTCACCTCACTTGTGGGCCTTGGCCTTCATATCGGCCTGGCAGCGCTGCACCATTTTTTCGTATTCCTCGGTATATTCGGGGTAGTTGTTGTGGGTCAGAGCGCCCACCAGCAGCTTTCCCTTCCGCTCCTCCTCGCTCATGGAGTAGTAGCGGACGGCAGGCGCCATATGCTCCTTCTGCCACTGAAGCATTTCCACCGCGTCGCCCTTTTTGTTTTTTCGGCCATAATAGGTCGGGCAGACGGAGTACACGTCTATCAGGGAGAACCCCTCGGGCTTGATGCCCTGCCTTATCAGGTCGATCGTCTCCCGCACATGATAGGCGGAGCCTCTGGCCGTATAGGACGCGCCCGCGCCCGCTGCAAGCTTTGCGATGTCGAAGGGGCGGTCAACATTTCCATAGGGAGCGGTGGTAGCCTTGTCTCCGGTAGGCGTGGTGGGCGAATACTGACCGCCGGTCATGCCGTAGATGTCGTTATTGAATGTGACCACCGTGAGGCCCAGGTTCCGCCGGGCGGCGTGGATAAGGTGGTTGCCGCCGATGGCGGAGCAGTCCCCGTCCCCGGTCAGGACGATGACCTCCAACTCAGGGTTTGCGAATTTGATGCCCGTGGCGAAGGCAATGGCCCGGCCATGGGTGGTGTGGATGGAGTTGAAGTCCATATACCCCGCCGCGCGGCTGGAGCAGCCGATGCCGGAGACGATGACGACCTTCTCCCGGTTCAGGCGAACCTCTGGATCCTCCATCAGTTCCTTGATGGCCACCGCCACATCCCGCATGATGATGCCGTTTCCGCAGCCCGCGCACCAGATGTGGGGCAGGTGGTCGATGCGCATAAATTGATGTATCAGCTCGCTAGGCATATCCTCAGCCCTCCATTTCCTTCAGCTTTTCCAAAATGGCCGCGGGGGGAATGACCGTGCCGTTGACCTGGCCCAGAAATTCCACCGGCGTCTGCCCGGCCACGGCCCGCTGCACCTCCAGCACCATCTGCCCGTAGTTATGCTCCACCACCCGCAGCTTTTTCAGCCGGCTCAGATGGGAGCGCAGCTTCTGCTCCGGGAAGGGCCACACGGTAATGGGCCGGAACATACCGACCTTCATCCCGGCGGCGCGGGCCTCCTGCACGGCGGTCATCACCGCCCGCGTCGTGCCGCCGAAGCAGACGATGGCGGTCTCCGCGTCCTCCAGCATATATTCCTGCACCCGGACGATGTCGTCAAGGTTGTGGTCAATCTTTTCCATCAGACGGGTATACAGCGCCCCGGCCACCGCGTTGTCGTTCGTGGGGAAGCCGGACTCGTCATGGGCAAGGCCCGTGATGTTATACCGCTCTCCCTGGCCGAAGGGCTTCATGGTGGGGACGTATTCCCCCTCCGGCACGGCGTAGCACTGCTTGTTGGCCCCGTCGTGATAGGACATCTTCCGCTTGTTGATGATAAGGTCGTTGGGGTTCGGCAGCTCCACGCCCTCCCGCATATGGCCCACGATCTCATCCATCAGGAAAATGACCGGCGTGCGGTATTTCTCCGACAGATTGAAGGCCCGGATGATAAGGTCATATACCTCCCGCACCGTGGCGGGGGATATGGCGATAACCGGATGGTCTCCGTGGGTGCCCCATCGGGCCTGCATATAATCCCCCTGGGAGGGGCTGGTGGGAAGGCCCGTAGAGGGGCCGGAGCGCTGCACGTCCACCACCACACAGGGAATTTCCGCCATGGCTCCATAGCCGATGTTCTCCTGCTTGAGGGAGAAGCCCGGCCCGGAGGTGGCGGTCATGGCCTTGACCCCGGCGGCGCTGGCGCCCAGCACAGCAGCGATAGAGGCCAGCTCGTCCTCCATCTGGATGAATTTTCCGCCCACCTGCGGCAGACGCACGGCGCACTGCTCCGCGATCTCCGTGGACGGGGTGATGGGATAGCCGGCGTAAAACCGCATCCCGGCGGCAATCGCGCCCTCAACGCAGGCCTCGTTGCCCTGCATCAAAACAACTTTCTTCTTTGCCATAGTCTCAGCTCCTTTTTCCGGCGGCCTGCCGCTCATTCCTCAAGATTTTCAAGATAGATGGCGTAGTCCGGGCAGCGCATCTCGCACAGGCCGCACATAATGCAGCCGCCGTCTTCCTTCAGACGCACCTTTTCCCCCACAATTTCCAGCGCGCTCTTGGGGCAAAAGGCCACGCAGATGCCGCATCCCTTGCACCACGCAGGCTCTATCACCAGCTTTTTCCTACCGGCCACTCTGCTCATCTCCTTTTCCTGACATAATGACATTCTCCCTTTCCATTATGCGTGTATTATATAATGTATGATATACAGCGGCGGCATCCCCCGGTTTTGGGAAATGCCGCTTGGCTGGATATTGCGGCAAAACGGGTCTTTATAAATCTGTTCGCCCTGTCATATCCCCCGCCGCGAGGTCATAGAATGAATCATCATTTTACCGCCCGGCGTGGATTTGACAGTCATTATATACCTGTTAAAAATCCCCGTCAAGCGATGTACGAGGGATTGCATATGACGATTATCGCGCGTTTTCTGCGCTGGGCGGCAGTATTCGCCGTCCTGACGCTGGTGTTCTGGGCCTTCGCCCCATCGGAGGCCGGGGCGGTGGACAGCGAGACCATTCTGACCGTCCTGACGGACGACGGGCCGGTCGTCACGACCATGGAGGAATATCTGCCCCATGCCGTCGCCGGAAAGATGCCCGCCTCCTTCGGAGCGGAGGCGCTGAAGGCCCAGGCGGTAGCCGCCCGCACCTATGTGCTGGCCTGCGCCCGCCATCAGGAGGCCGATGTCTGCACGGACAGTGCCTGCTGCCTTGCCTATTCGGACGAGCAGGCCCTGCGCGACGCCTGGGGCGAGGACTATGACCTATACTGGCAGGCCGTCACGGAGGCTGTTGCCGCCACGGACGGGGAATATCTGACCTATGAGGGCGAAGCCATCCAGGCGGTGTTCCACGCAAGCTCCGCCGGCTCCACGGAGAGCAGCGGGGCGGTCTGGTCGGCCCTGCCCTATCTTGTCAGCGTGGCAAGCCCGGAAAGCTCCGCCGACGTGCCGGGGCTAATCACCACCGCCGCCTTTTCCCCGGAGGAGCTGGCGGAGGCCCTGGGCCTCGCAAACGCGGGGGACGACCCCTCCGAATGGATAGGCGAGACGACCCTGGACAGCGCCGGACGGGTGGCAGCCATCGTCATCGGGGGCGAGGCGCTGACCGGCACCTATGTACGCGCCTGCCTGGGACTGCGCAGCACCGATTTCTCCCTCTCCTGGGAAGGGGCGCAATTCGTGTTCACCGTCGCCGGAAGCGGCCACGGCGTAGGCATGAGCCAATACGGTGCCAAGGTCTACGCCGCCCAGGGCTGGACATATCAGGAGATCCTCTCCCACTACTACCCCGGCGCCGTGCTGGCGGTGTATGGGGGTTGATTCTTACTGCCAGGAACCCTCCACAGGATGCCACTTCCCGTCGGGGCCTTTTTCCGGCAGGGTCAGATTGTCGCTGGTGTAGTAGACCTCAAACTCTGAGGTGACGAGGAGCTTGCCCGACTGGTCGTATACCTCCCCTGTGCAGAGGGCGGTGTGACGGCCATTTTTTATGAGCTTCGATTTCGCCGTCAGGGTGCCGCCGGTGCCGGGGCGGAGGTAGTGGATGGAGGCCGACTGGGTCAGCATACTCCGGCCCGTGGTGGCGGTGGCCATACCGGTCACGCAGTCGCACAGGGCGAACAGCAGGCTCCCGTGAGCCACGCCCTGCGGGTTTAAGCTGTCCGGCGTCATATCCACCTGGCACTCGCAGTACCCCTCCTCCACCACGGTGAAGCGTATCTTATTGAGACCGTTGAAGCCCCCATTCTCGTTCATAAAGGCTTTGAATTTTTCCATGTCCAGCATGGCATATAACCTCCCCAAAACACGCATAAAGGGACGGAAATCTCATCCGCCCCTTTGCAAATCTTGGTCTAGTATATCATGGTGTTTCAGTTCCGTCAATCCTCTTTTCCACCAGCACGACACCATCGACCAGGCACACAGCGGCGGTGTCGCCGGGCTGGAGGCGGCCGTCCAGGAGCATTTCCGCAAGGGTGTCCTCCACCTGGCGGCGGAGGCAGCGGCGCAGGGGTCTTGCGCCGTATATGGGGTCGAAGCCCGCCTCCGCGAGTGCGGTCAGCGCGTCGTCCTCCACGCGGAGCGTAACGCCCTTTTCCGCGAGGCGGCGGCCCGTATCCGCCAGAAGGCGGGACGCTATGGCGCGTATCTCCTCCCGGGCGAGGGGCCGGAACACTACGATGCCGTCCACCCGGTTCAGCAGCTCCGGACGGAAGGTCTGGCGGGCCTCCTCCATAGCCTGCGCCTGTATCTGCTCATAGCGCACCTGGTCTGTGTCCTCCCGGCCGGAGAAGCCCAGTGGGCGGCCCCCGCCGGTGATGGCCCTGGCCCCCACGTTGGAGGTCATCACGACCACGGTGTTTTTGAAATCCGTTTTCCGGGAACGGGCGTCGGTCAGCACGCCGTCCTCCAGGATTTGCAGCAGCAGGCCCAGCACGTCCTCATGGGCCTTTTCCACCTCGTCGAGCAGCACGACGCTCCAGGGCCGCCGCCGCACCTGGTCGGTGAGATAGCCGCCCTCCTCATGGCCCACGTACCCCGGCGGCGCGCCGATGAGCCGGGAGACGGCGTGCTTTTCCATAAACTCCGACATATCCACCCGGATAATCGCCTTTTCATCCCCGTATACCGCCTCGGCCAGGGCGCGGCAAAGCTCCGTCTTGCCCACGCCCGTGGGGCCAAGAAAGAGAAACGAACCGATGGGCCGGCCGGGGTCTGCCAGGCCCACGCGCCCCAGGCGGATGGCCCGGCAGACGGCGGACACCGCCTCCTCCTGCCCCACCAGACGGCGGTGGATTATCTCCTCCAGATGGGCCAGGCGCTGGCTTTCCTCCTTCGTGAGGCTTTCCACCGGCACGCCCGTCCATCCGGCCACAACCGCCGCCACGTCCGGGGCCTGCACCTGGAGCCGCCCGCTCCCGGTCTGGGAACGCCAGACATGACGTGCCTGGTCAAGCGCCTGCCGCTGGCGGCGCTCCTGGTCGCGCAGGGCGGCGGCCCCCTCAAAATCCTGCTTGCGCACCGCCTGCTCCTTGGCGGCGCGGAGGGTCTCCACCTTGTCCTCCGCTTCCCGGACGGTGGGCGGCACCTTCATCCCCTCCATCCGCACGCGGCTGGCTGCCTCGTCTATCAGGTCGATGGCCTTGTCCGGCAGAAACCGGTCCGTGATATAGCGGGCGGAGAGGTCTACCGCCGCCTTGATGGCCTCGTCCGTTATCACGAGCTGGTGGTGGTTTTCATATCGCTCCCGCAGGCCGGTCAGGATGCGTATGCTCTCCGCCCTGGTCGGCTCCTCCACCGTCACCGGCTGGAACCGCCGCTCCAGGGCGGCGTCCTTCTCGATGTGGCGGCGGTACTCGTCCAGCGTGGTGGCTCCTATCATCTGTATCATCCCCCGCCCCAGGGCGGGCTTGAGGATATTCGCCGCATCGATGGCCCCCTCCGCCGCCCCGGCCCCGACGATGGTGTGCATCTCGTCCCCGAATAAAATCACGTCCCCGGCCTTGTCCACCTCCCGGATGACGGCTTTCACCCTGTCCTCAAAAT
>JAJBVW010000044.1 GCA_020866945.1 Oscillospiraceae bacterium | reverse complement strand
TTATACAGGTAAATCCACGTTTCTACAAATCGGAGGTCATTACATATTGTCTACGCCACGGAGATTGCCGCCGTCATGCTCCAGCGCCAGCAGGCCAGCGCCATCATCGACGCCCGGAAGATGATTGTGGACGGGGCCGTGGGCATGGTGGAAATGGCCCTGGAACGGCTGAACGAGAGCGGCGTTGTGGAGCTGGACGAGGAGCGCAAGGCCGCCATGGTGTCAAACCTTCTGGTCGTCCTGTGCGGCAACAAGGACGCCCAGCCCGTGGTCAACTCCGGGAGCCTGTATTAAACCGCCATGGCGGAGAAATCCGAGAAAAAACAGGTACCCCTGCGTCTGAGCCAGCAGCTATACAACGACCTGGCCGCCTGGGCCGAGGACGATTTTCGTTCCGTGAACGGTCAAATCGAATACCTCCTGACCGAGTGCGTCAAGCAGCGCAAAAAGTCCAGCCGCAAGCCCCCTGATGAATGATCCTCCAACGCAGGATAAACTAGGAAACCCGGCGGGAAGCAGCGTATCACTGTTTCCCGCCGGGCTGTTTTTTGGGGGTTCTATTTCTTCTCCCCCACCAGCTTTTCCAGGGCATTTAGGATGTTTTCATATCCCGTGCAGCGGCAGAGGTGGCCGGAGATGGCGCGGCGAAGCTCCTCGCGGGTGTAGGTTTTGCCGGTTCCTATCAGCTCCACGGCGGTCATAATGATACCCGGCGTGCAGAAGCCGCACTGGACGGCGGCCTCGTCCACAAACGCCTGCTGAATGGGGTGAAGCTGCCCGGTGGCGGGGCCGCGCAGGCCCTCCACGGTCAGGACGCTTTTCCCATCCGCCCAGACCGCCAGATAAATGCAGCTATTATAGGCCCTTCCATCCACCAGCACGCAGCAGGCGCCGCACTCCCCCACCTCGCAGCCGGTTTTCACGCTTGTAAGGCCGAACTCCTCCCGGAGCAGCTCCGTCAGGCTCATGCGAACGTCAACGCTGCACGTCCGCTCCCGGCCATTGAGAGTGAATGTAATGGTTTTAAACCCCATGGAGAACACCTCCTGCCTGCTTTGCGCTTTGCGTCAGACAGCGCCGCAGAAGCTCCTGGGCCAGATAGCCACGAAATTCCGCCTTGGCACGCCAGCTCGTCCGGGGATGAACATCCTCCCCGACCGCCTGGGCCACACGCTCTATCGTCTCCGGGCTGACGGGCTGGCCCCGTCCCGCCGCCTCCGCGTTTTCTGCCCGCATAGGCACCGGCCCGGCCACGCTGTAGGCAATGCGTACATCCTGAAACGCTGCCTTATCCGCCGTCAGGCGGACGTTCACGCTGCACCCCAGGGTGGCAATGTCCATGGCGTTTCGCATGGCGTATTTCATATACCAGCCGGAATAGCCCTCATAGGCCCCTTTAGGAATGGTCACGGCGGTCAGGATCTCCCCAGGCCGGATGTCCACCTGTCCGGCCCGGATATACCACTGGGCGGCGGGAACCTTCCGCGTTCCCTCCGGCCCGGCCAGCTCCATCACCGCGTCCCAGGCCAGCAGAGTGGCCCCGGTGTCGGCGGAGGTAACGCCGTTGGAGACATTGCCCCCGATGGTGCCAATATTCCGCACCTGCGGGCCGCCCACCTGCCCCGCCGCATAGCCCAGAACCGGGACAAGGCGCTCTATCAGCTCGTTTTCCGACACGTCCGTGAAGCTGGTCAAAGCCCCAATGCGAAGGGTTCCGTCCTCCCCCAGGGAGACGCCCCGCAGCTCGTCTATGGTGTAAATGCTAATCAGCTCGCACCCGGCCAGCTTTCCGTCCCGCAGCTTGACAAGCTGGTCGGAGCCGCCGGCAATAATTTTCGCCTCCGGGTGTTCCTGGCGCAAGGCCACAGCCTCCCGGACGGAATATGCCTCATACAGGGCCGAAAAATCAAACATGGATTAGCCCCTCCTCCCGGAATCGTTCAAACAGCACGTGGGGCGTCATGGGCAGACGGTCTATCTCCACGCCGGTGGCCTGCAAAACCGCGTTGCGGATAGCCGGGGCCGGGGAGACGGCGGGCGGCTCCCCCAGCGCCTTGGTGCCAAAGGGACTGGTCGGCTCCGGGTTTTCCACGAACAGCGCCCCCAGGTCAGGATGATCCATGGCAGTAGAGATTTTATAATCCAAAAGATTGTTGTTCAGCGGACGGCCTGTTTTCTCGTCAAATTTCAGCTCCTCCCCCATGGCGTAGCCGATGGACATGCTCATGCCCCCGTGTACCTGGGCCTGGGCGAGCTGTGGATTAATAAGCGTCCCGCAGTCGTGGACGTTCACGATGTTCAAAACCTTCACCTTGCAGAGGTGGATGTCCACCTCCACCTCCGCAAAGGAGCAGCCGAAGGAATAGGCGTTCGATTTGACCTGGGTGGTGTCCTCCGCCGTGATATAGGCGGCCCGCTCCATGCTGTAGGTCGCTTCCGTCGCCAGGGCCTCCAGGGTCATGACCGTCTCCCCATGGGAGACGATGTTCCCGTCCCGCAAATCCAGCTCCTCCGCCGGAATTTTCGTGAGCCAGGAGGCATAGGCCAATATCTTCTCCCGGAACTGGCGGCCCACGTTGGCAATGGCGAAGCCCTCCACATAGGTCTGGCGGGAGGCGTAGGCCCCGGTGCCGTAGCCGGTAACGTCCGTGTCCTGGCAGGTGACGACGTGTACCTTCTCCATCGGCACCCCCACCGTATGCGCCACCATCTGCGTATAGGCGGTGTCCGCGCCCTGACCAATCTCCGTCTCGGCGCACATATACTGCACCGAGCCGTCCTGGTTGAGCATCATCCGGCTGGTGGTCGCCTCCAGGGATATAGGCCAGACGGCGGTGTTATACCAGAATATCGCCATCCCCACCCCCCGGCGCACCGGGCCGGTCTGGTTCTGATAGGCTTTGTATTTCTCCTGCCAGCCGATGTATTCCATGGCCTTTTCCATGCACTGACCGTGGCTGTCCTGCCAGTTCACATTGCCGGTAAAAGCGTCCCGATAGCCCACAGGCATACGGTTTTTGTCCCGCAGCTCGACAGGACTCATGCCCAACATTTTCGCTATATCGTCCACATGGCTCTCCATGGCGAAGGACACCTGGGGCATCCCATAGGCCCGCATAGCCCCGGCGGTGGGGGTGTTGGTGTAGACAGAATAGGCGTCAAAGCGGTACGCCTCACAGGGATACATCTGCACAAAGCCGTTGGTGGCCTTTGCCGCTGTGGAGTGACCATGGGAGGTATAGGCTCCCTGCTGGGAATACTCCTCCATTTGCCGGGCCACAAAGGTTCCATCCCGGCGGAAGTAGGTGACGAGGTGGAATTTCCCCCCATGGCGCACCCGGTTGTTCACGAAGGTCTCCTCCCTCGACACATCCAGCTTGACGGGACGGCCATCGGTCAGGGTGGCGAGATAGGCGCACAGCGGCTCATAAAGTGCGTCCTGCTTGTTGCCGAAGCCGCCGCCGATGTAGGGCTTTATGACCCGAATCTCCCCCCAGGGGCGGCCCAGGGCCTGGCCCACGCAGCGGCGGACGATATGGGGAATCTGGGTGGAGGACAATATGGCTATCTTTCGCCCCTCCGTCCAGGCGCAGCAGATATGGTTTTCAATGTGGCAGTGCTGGACGATGGGGGTCTCGTACCATTTATCCAGACACAGCAGTCCCGGCTCGGCAATGGCCTTGTCCCAATCCCCGGCACTGCCGGAGGTGTGCTTCAGGATATTATTGGGGTAGTCCGGGTGGAGCTGGGGCGCACCCTCCTTTATCGCCTCCAGGGGGTCAAGAACGAAGGGATAGGTCTCATATTCCGCCTTGATAAGGCGCAAAGCCCGCTTCGCGGCAATCTCATCCTCCGCAATGACGGCTGCCACGTCATCCCCGTAATACAGGGGCCGGTCTGTCAGAAGCAGCCGGTCAGCCACGTCCTGATGGGCCGGGTCGGTGCTCCAGGGATGGCCCGCCGTGGGAAAATAGTACTTCGGCACGTCGAAGCAGGTGACGATACGCACCACGCCGGGAACCTTCAGCGCCTCGCTGATGTCCAGAGAAAGCACTCTGCCGTTCGCCACCGTAGAGCGGAACACCTTTGCCACCAGGGCATCCCGGCTTATCAGGTCTGCCGTATACTTGGCCCGGCCCATGGCCTTGTCCGGGCCGTCCACGCGCTTCATGCTGACGCCTACCGCATCCATTCTATCCCCCGCCTTTCTTTTATATATCCTGCCAATCCCACAACGCCCAGTCCGCCGCACTTTCGCCAGCCACATATTTGTTCCTGACCATATAGGACTCACCCAGGTAGATGAGCTTTTCAAATCGGGTCTCCAGGGTGTCGCGGCGCTGGCAGCAGACGGAATCATCCACCACCACGGCGTCAAACTCATATCCCGGCTGGAAGGAGCCAACCTTGCCGAAGAACGAGCCGCCGCCCTCCGTGGCCATATAAAACGCCTCCTGAGCCGTCAGGTAGGCCGGGTGGCCCTCGTCCAGCTGCCACAGGGCGCGGGACACGGCGATGGCCTGCCGTATCACCTCCGCCATGTCCAGGGTGTGACCGCCGGATATATCGGAGCCAAGGCAGGTATGCAGCCCCATATCCAGATATTTCCGCATAGGGGCAATGCCGCTGCGGACGTTGGTGTTGGAGGTGGGACAGTGAACCACATAGGCCCCGCGCTCCTTCATCAGCGTGCATTCCTCGTCGGTCATATAAATGCAGTGGGCCATCAGGGTTTTGGATCCAAGAAGGCCGTTTTCATCGTATACAGCGGCATAGCTTGGGCTGTTCGGGTGAAGCTGACGCACCCATTCTATCTCGTCCCGGTTTTCGTCCAAATGGCTCTGTACCGGCAGGCCGGTCTCCCCCGCCATTTCCCCAAGGCCCTTCAAAAGCGCCGGAGAACAGCTCGGCACAAACCGAGGCGTCAGAATAGGCTGTGTGCGCCGATAGCCCTTGTTCTCTACCTGTTCCAGCCAATCCTGTGTCTCCGCCAGGGAATAGGCCGCGTCCCGCTCCCGGATGGAATCGGGGGCGTTGCTGTCCATATTCACCCGGCCCACAAAGGTTTTCAGGCCGGAGCTTTCCAGCTCATCCATGAGAAGCAGCGTGGCCTTTGTGTGCGCGGTGGAAAATATGGCGGCGCGGGTGGTAAATCCGCCAACCAATTCGCCCGTAAGCTCCTTGTATATCTTCTTTGCGAAGTCCAAATCCCGGAACATGGATTCCTCCGGGTATGTAAGCTCCTCCAGCCATTGAATGAGCTGCAAGTCCATGCCCCGGCCCAGGTTCCTGTACTGCCCGGCATGGAGGTGCATATCGCAGTAGCCGGGTATAGTGATAAAATCCCGGCAGTCGTCCACTCTTATGCCGCCGAACTCGTCCGGCACCCGGTCAAACACCCCTTCGCACAGGCCGTTCTCGTTGCAGACGGCAAAGCTGTTTGGCCGCAGGCACAGCTTTTCAGGCCCCTCGGTATATATAAAATTTCCCCATATGGCAAACGGTTCCATGGTCGCGCTCCTTTTCGCTCGATGCGGATGAGTAATCAGTTTCCGCGTATTGCCATTATATCACATTCCGCCCCATAGGGACAGAGTGTTTGGCTAATTTTTTATCAGGAAGGGTTGTTTTCCGCCGGCAATTCCCTTATAATGGAAAAAAGAAACCTACTATTCAATAAGGAGCGATTCTCATGATCGACCTGACGATTCATTCCGACGGCCTTGCCCATAACCTAGCGAGAGCCAGGGCAAACGGCGTTGTTATCCCCGCCTATGCCCAAATGAAAGACCCCAGCCTGATACCTCAGGAGGTTTTGGATAAGCTGTCCCGCACCGGCCTGTGGGACGTTGACCCTGTGAACCTCTTCCGCGTCAACTGGCACAACGAACCAAAGCAGTCCGGCGGACTTTTTGCCGCCCCAAATTATATCGAGTTCCCCCCGGCCCTGACCGGCGTACCCTGCCGCATTGTGGCGCTGGCGGGCAAGTGGTTCCCCACCGGCTGCCACAAGGTCGGCGCTTCCTTCGGCTGCCTGGTGCCGCGCCTGGTCACAGGCCAGTTTGATGCAGACCGGCAAAAGGCCCTCTGGCCCTCCACCGGCAACTACTGCCGGGGCGGCGCGTTCAACTCCAAGCTCCTTGGCGTTCACGCCATCGGTATCCTTCCGGAGGGAATGAGCCGGGAGCGGTTCGACTGGCTGCGCTCCATCGGGGCGGAGATTATTGCCACCCCAGGCTGCGAGTCAAACGTCAAGGAGATATTCGACAAGACGCACGAGCTGGCGGAAGACCCCAGCAACCTGATTTTCAACCAGGTTGAGCAGATGGGCAACCCTCTCTGGCATTAG